>CAZZYR010000503.1:0-2014 GCA_964658235.1 uncultured Acetobacteraceae bacterium
GGAGCTGTGGACCGGCATCCCGGTGGTTGCCGCGGGGCTGGCCGGCGCCTTGCTGGAGAGCATGCCGGACGGGGTGCGGTTCTTCCTAGGAACGTCGGTGATCGATACAGAACTCGTGCGGGATGCGCTGGAGCGGGTGAGCGGGCTGTTTCTGTTGCGGGAGATCGATTGCGGCCGCGGGCGGGTGGGACGGATACCGCTGCTGGGCAGCCACGCCGGACCCAGCATCGGACTGTTTCCGTCCGTCAAGCCGATCCGCCGCGCGTTCGATATCGAATGCAGCGTGTTTCACGATCTTTCCACGCTGGTGCTGCCGTATTTTCACATCAAGGGAAACGTGGATCACCACATCGAGGCGATGATGGCCGACATCGACTCCGACGATGTGGTGGCGGCCGTGTCCGAAGCCTCGCGGGATGATCTGGAGGCGTATCTGGGCGTGGATCCGGCGCGGATGGTGGTGGCGCATAACGGCGTGTCCTGGCCGGACGGGTTTGCGGTGCAGGCGGAGAACGAGTTGGCGCCGGCGGGTGCCGAGCCGTATCTGCTGATCCTGGGCACCCGCGAGCCGCGCAAGAACGTGATGCTGGTGTTCGACATGCTCGCGCGCGCGCCGGCGCTGTTGGAACGCCACCGGTTCGTGTTCGCCGGGAAAATGGGCTGGATGGAGGAGCTGCACGCACTGCCGCGCGCCTTGGAGCCGATGCGGGATACGCGGCGCATCGAGTTCACCGGCTTCGTCAGCGACTATACCAAATACAAGCTTCTCGCGGGCGCGCAGGCCACGCTCTATCCGTCTTTGTTCGAGGGTTTCGGCTTGCCGGTGCTGGAAAGCATGTCCGCGGGGACTCCATGCGTGGCGTCCTGGAGCTCCAGCATCCCGGAGGTGGGCGGCGATCTGTGCAGCTACTTCGATCCGTTGTCGTCCGCGGATATGGAGCGGGCGCTTGTGGAGATGCTGGAGCGGCGCGAACGGGAGGGCGATGCGTTGCGGGCGGCGTGCCGGGCGCGGGCGGCGGGGTTTACCTGGGAGGCGGCGACGGCGGCGATCCTGGGGCGGCTGATGGAGCATCCGCTGCTGGGGGGGTGACGGTGTTAACCTTGCCTTCATCGCTGCACTGCGACACAACGCGGCGCCATGAGCGCCTTCTTTGAAGAAAAAGTCCTGACTGTCCATCACTGGACGAGCACCCTGTTCAGCTTCACCTGCACCCGGGATCCCGCGTTCCGCTTCAAGAGCGGGCAGTTCTCCATGATCGGGCTGCTGGTGGACGGGCGGCCGCTGCTGCGCGCCTACAGCATGGTCAGCGCGAACTGGGAGGAGGAGCTGCAGTTCCTCAGCATCAAGGTGCAGGACGGCCCGCTGACGTCCCGCCTGCAGCACATCCAGCCTGGCGACACGGTGCTAATCGGGCGCAAGCCGGTGGGCACGCTGCTGTCCGAGAGCCTGCTGCCGGGGCGCAACCTGTATCTGCTGGGCACCGGCACGGGGCTCGCGCCGTTCATGAGCTTGATCAAGGATCCGGAGACATACGAGCATTTCGAGCGCGTGATCCTGGTGCATGGCGTGCGCGAGGTGGCGGAGCTGGCCTATGAGCGCGAGATTGAACACGAGCTGAAGGCGCACGAGCTGCTTGGCGAGTTCACCGCGGAAAAGCTGCTGTATTATCCGACGGTGACGCGGGAGGCGTTCCGCAACCAGGGCCGCGTCACGGATCTGATCTTTTCCGGCAAGCTGCCGGCGGATTTGGGCCTGCCGCCGGTGGACCGGGCGCATGACCGGGTGATGCTGTGCGGCAGTCCCGGGCTGCTGGCGGATTTTGGCGCGTGGTTCGAGGCGAACGGCTGGGTTGAGGGAACAAATACGCGGCAGGGCGAGTTTGTGATCGAGAAGGCGTTCGTGGAGAAGTAAGGAAGGCCTTCTTTTTTGCAAAAAAGAAGCAAAACACCTTTGTCTATTTGAGTCCGCGACAGCACTGAAAAAAGTTTTTTGGTTCTTTTTTTCAAAAAAGAA
>CAZZYR010000504.1:0-2011 GCA_964658235.1 uncultured Acetobacteraceae bacterium
CTACCGGATTCACACAACGGGCCTGAGCTTCCATCCCTGTTTCATGACGCGGAACTGTAGCAGGCCGTTGTAGATGACGATCGGCCCTGGCTTGCCGTAATAGCCGGTCCATCCGCCCAATCTGGCACACACCCAGGCGGCATAGGCGATCGTGCCCAAAGCGTGCGGGTTCTTTTGCCGTGCGGTTCTGCCTTCCAGCGACTGGCTTGCCGCCTCCATCAGCGGCTGATCGTCCGGGTCGAACGCCAGGGTCATCGCATGCCCGGCGATGCCATCGCGGTCCTGCACCATCTGCATCACCTGCAAGGCGGCAATCAGGGCAGCGACACAGAGCTTGGTGAACGGCGCGGGATCGGCGATGCGTATGGCCTCGACATCGAAGCCTTGTGTTTTCAGCGTGCGGAAGACCTGCTCGATGGTCCAGCGCGCGCGATAGAATTCGGTGATTTGCTTGGCATCAGCGAGGCTTTTCACGACATGGGTGGTCAGCAGACGCCAGTGGACGGCTTTGATGCCAGCGGGTGCTCCGACTTCCAGCGCCTCCACCAGCGTCAGCGTCACGCTCGGCGGCAGGGCCTGTTTGGTGATGGGATCGGGCCGGCGCGTCGATGGCCGCTTGATCTCGACCGTGGTCGCCCGCAAGGCCAGGCACGCCGTGCGGGCGGCGCGGCCGGGACCGGCAGGAAGCTCGATCTGCACCCGGCCCAATTCAGGCGTAGCCGCCACAGCGTCGAACGAGCGGCCGCCATCCCCGGCCAGGGTGCGGTCGTAAGCGGCGCGGATCAGCAGGTCTATTTCGGGCGGACGGCAGACAAAATCTTCGTAGATGTCGCTCTCGCGGTCCGCCACCACGGTAACGCGCGTGGCGCCGTGCCCCGTCAGTTTGGCCGCTTCACGGGCGCCATCGAGCCAGCGGCGGCTTTCTTTTTCCGCGTAGAGACGTTTGCGGAAGGTGTCCTTTCGGGTGCCATCGCGCTGCAAGATCCTGGCGTCAACCAGGCCCAGCAGCGCCCTGCTGTCCGCGTCCACAGCAATCATCGCGTGCAAATTCAAGCTGTTGAGTGTGCCATCGTCGCGCAGGCTGGTGGTGTCCTGGATCGCCAGCACATGCCGGCCCTGAACCAGGGACGACGTGCGAGCGGCGGCCGTCATGGCGAATTCGGCGACCGTGACCCGGGCGTTGCGCAAAAAACGCGTGATCTGAATCTCGCCGCGCCGCGTGCTGCCCAGGCCGCGCACCGATATGCCGCCAGGAACGGCGTTGAGCCGGGCCAGAAGGAAGGCCCCCCTTTTTGCAGCCGGCTATCGCCGAACTGTCCCAGTGTCTGCTCCATCGGATGGTCCCATAAAGTGCCAAGGACCACAGTGATTCGAATGCCGCGTCGCGCCGCAAGATGTGTGAATGCGGTAGCCCCCAGACCCCCCGTCTTCATTGATGGGTCGCCTTGCGGTGAGTGCTGGCGTCGGAACTGCCGCAGTTCGTCGGTACGATCAGCGGGGATCCCGCGCCTTCACTGTGGATCAAAATGATGGCGCGTGGGGCTACTTGCGAAAATAAACGCCCATCCCATCGATATCGATCAGCACCGGAGCGATGGAACGGCTGGCGCAAAAATCCTGCACGGCCTGGCAGCAGGCTGGGACGATATGATAGTCGTCTACGATGACGTAGCCGCCGACGGAAACCCGATCGTAGAGAAATCGCAACGGATCGATGGTCGATTCGTACATATCGCCGTCCAGGCGCAATACGGCAATGGCGGCGATGTCCAGGTTCGGCATGGTGTCGCGGAACCAGCCCGGGACGAAGATCACCTGATCGTCCAATAGGTCGAAGCGGCGGAAATTGTCGCGTACCTGGTCCAGGCTCACCGCCAGGTCCGGTTGCAGATGCAGGTCGGACCCGGCGTCGGCGGGAAATCGTGCTTCGTCAGGAGGCGGCAAGCCGCGGAACGAATCCGCCAGAACCACGCGCCGGTCGTGCACTTCATGCGCCTGCAACACCGCGCGC
>CAZZYR010000505.1:0-2009 GCA_964658235.1 uncultured Acetobacteraceae bacterium
ATGGGACATTTCACCAGCCTCTACCCCCTCGGCGGCCTGCACGAAGCGCTCTGACTCATGGGGTGAGCTTCAGCCCACCCTTTTGCATATAAAGAGGTGGGGTGAAGCCAATCCTACGCGCTTACAGTTGTGGGTTGTCGAACACCGGGTTGCGCCAGCGGTGCAGGGCATCTTTCAACGCCCCGGCTAGGTCAAGCTTCTCGGGCTCGCCCAGGCTGGCACCAACTTCGACCCGCTCGCCATGGGTGCCGAGGAACAGGCCGGGCACGCGGCCAGGACGCTCGACCACATCAACGCGCAGCCAGGCGGGCCTTAGCTCGCACTCAGTTCGCTTGCCGTCCACGGCCGTGCGGATCACCCGCAGCGACGATGCGGAGAGCAGGATGACTTCGTTGGCTCGCACGGCGCGCGCATTGTAGCGCAGCAACAGGATGGCCGCGGTGATCTCCACGCCGTTGAAGCCCGCGACCGGCCAGGCGCCCAGCCACCAGAAAATGCTGGTGGAGCACAGGCTAAGCCCGCAGATGGCGCCGATGAGCAGGCGCAGCCCGCGCTTGCTGAGGCTGCGGTGCGGCACGATCACCGCCTCGAACAAACAGGCTTCTGCATCCATGACGGCATAATTGGCCCGGTGCGGCGGCTTGTCATCACCCTGGACGGCGCGCCACTTTGCCACCATGCCCGAGGCGCCCATTCCACCCCCCGCCAAGCCGCGCCGCGTGCGTAAAACGCCGCGAATGCCGCTGGCCAACATCCGCCCTTTCCTTCAAGCGCTGCATGCCGCCAACCCGGACGCGAAGAGTGAATTGGCGTACACCGACCCGTTCACACTGCTGGTGGCCGTCGTTCTGTCGGCGCAGACCACGGACGCCGCGGTCAACAAGGCCACCCCTGCCCTGTTCGCCGCCGCACCTGGCCCGGCCGCAATGGCTGAACTCGGCGCGGAGGGCATTGGCCCCTTCATTCGCTCGATCGGGCTGTGGCAGGGCAAGGCCAAAAACGTGGCCGCGCTCTCCCGCATGTTGCTGGACCAGCATGGCGGCCAGGTCCCGGCCGATCGCGAGGCGCTGGAGGCGTTGCCCGGTGTCGGTCGCAAGACCGCCAACGTGGTGCTGAACGTGGTGTTCGGGGAAAGTGCCATGGCGGTGGACACCCATGTGTTCCGCCTGGGCAACCGCACCGGTATCGCTCCCGGCAAGACGCCACGCGCCGTCGAGGATCAGCTGGTCCGGCGCATCCCGGGCGACATGCTGCGCCCAGCCCATCACTGGCTGATCCTGCACGGCCGCTACGTCTGCAAGGCGCGCACCCCGGAATGCTGGCGTTGCGGCGCAGCACCCTGGTGCGGCTTCCCAACCAAAACGCCTCCGCCCATCACCAAGCCGCCGCGCAAGCCCAAGGAAGTGCCATGAAGATCGCAATCATTCCCGTGACTCCGTTCCAGCAGAACTGCTCGATCCTATGGGACGAGGACACGATGACTGGCGCCGTGATCGACCCAGGCGGCGAGGCCGAGCGTATCTTCGCCGAAGTGCAGCAGCTCGGCGTTCGGGTCGAGAAGATCGCCCTCACCCACGGCCACATCGATCACGCTGCCGGCGCAGCGGAGCTGAAGCAGCTGCTCGGCGGCGTGCCGATCGAGGGGCCGGACGAGCGCGACCGCTTTCTGCTGGAGGGGTTGGAGGCGCAAGGCCGGTCCTATGGCATCGTCGGCGCGCGAAACGTCACACCGGACCGCTGGCTGCGGGAGGGCGACACGATCGACCTAGCCGGCGTTGCGTTCGACGTACTGCATTGCCCGGGTCACACGCCGGGCTCGGTGGTGTTCGTGAACAAGGCGGGCCATTTCGCGCTGGTGGGCGACGTGCTGTTCCGCGGCTCGGTCGGCCGGACCGACTTCCCCTATGGCAGCGCGGACGACCTGATCACTGCGATCAAAACCAAACTGTTGCCGCTTGGAGATGAGACGGTTTTCCTCTGCGGCCACGGCCCAGGATCGTCGATCGGGG
>CAZZYR010000506.1:0-2009 GCA_964658235.1 uncultured Acetobacteraceae bacterium
GTGTCGACGGACCCGAGCGCAGGGGATGGCGGGTACCTGGGGACTCTGGCGCCCACAGGGTTGCGGCGAGAGTTGCAGGCCGGTCTGGCCGGAGTGGCGGCCGGCGGAATCAGCGGGATTGTGAAAATTCCGGCCGGATATGCAATTTTGCAGGTGCTGCGGGCGCCTGTCGCGGCCGCGCCGGAAGTTACGCCTACAAGGCGGCAGGCGCTTTCGGCGGGTGGGGCGGTGCGGCTGACCTATGACTACGCAGGATTCGCGGCGGCGCTGCAGGCGGTGAACCGGTTTGCGAAACCGGCGGATTGGAATCGCAATTTGAAGAGTGCGCGCCTGGCGACGACGCAGGCGATTCCGTGGGCCATGGAGCAGTTGGTTCCGTCGTTGCAGTGGCCGGATGCGCAGCCTGCTTTTCTGCGGGACGTGAATTCGTTGCTGGCGGACCTGCATTCGTACCGGGGCGAAATGGGAGGTGCGGCGGCGTATTGGAAGACCAGCTACGAGGTGGCGCTGCGGGCTTCGCCGGAGCGCGCGCCCCAGTTGGAAGAGTCGATCGGGATTGCGTATTTGCAGCGTGCCGGAGCGGGGCAGTATGGCTCGGAGCAGTATGGTACGGGGCTGTATCGCGAGTACGTGTTTCCGCGGACCATGCACCGCCCGGCCACGCACGCGGAGAAAGAAGACCTGGCACAGGCGGCCGCTTACTTCGTTCGGTATTTGCGGCGGGAGCCCGGGGATGGCGAGGTGCGCTGGCTGCTGAACTTGTCGTATGTGCTGGCCGGTGCCTATCCGGGAGGCGTCCCGCGGGAGTATCTGATTCCGGCTGATGTATTTGCGGGCGCAGAGGCGGCGGTGCGGTTTGCGAACGTCGCGCCCAGGGCCGGATTGAACCGGGTGGGGCAGGCGGGCGGCGTGATAGTGGATGACTTTGAGAACCGCGGCTTGCTGGACGTGATGATTTCGGGCGTGGACGATTGCGAACCGCTGGCACTTTACCGCAGCAATGGTGATGGCACGTATACGAACCGCGCCGTCCAGGCCGGGTTGAGCGGCGAGACGGGCGGGCTCAATATCGTGCAGGCGGATTTCGATAACGACGGGTGCGTGGATGTGCTGGTCTTACGCGGCGGGTGGGAGTATCCGCGGCCCAAATCGCTGCGGCGCAATAACTGTGACGGCACGTTTACGGATGTGACGGCGGGGAGTGGCCTGGATGGCGCCGTCACGTCGAGCCAGACTGCGGTGTGGGCGGATATCGATAACGACGGCAAGTTGGATTTGTTCGTGGGGAATGAAAATGCGCCCAGCCAGCTGTTTCTGAACAAGGGCGGCGGGAAGTTTGTGGAAATGGCGGGGGTGGCGAGCGTGGCCTCCACGGGTTTCACGAAAGCGGTGGCGGCTGCGGATTACGACAACGACGGATGGCAAGATCTGTTTGTGGCGGGGTACGGGACGTCGGTGGAAGACGTGATTGGTGGGTATTTGGGGAAGCCGCAGGGTGGGCACAAGCTGCGGCTGTTCCGGAACCAGGGCAACGGGACGTCTCGGGAAGTCACGGCGGAGGCAGGGTTGGATCGCGTGTTCATGCCGATGGGATTAAATTTCGGGGACATCGATAATGACGGTTTTCTGGACTTCTATTTGGGCAGCGGTAACCCTTCCTACGCTTCGCCGATCCCGAATGTTCTGTTTCACAACGAGGCAGGGAAGCGATTCCGGGACATCACGGCGTCATCGGGAACAGGGGTGCTGCCCGAAGGGCATGGCATTGCGTTTGCGGATCTGGATAACGACGGGGATCAGCATCTGTTCGTGGTGATGGGCGGGGCGGTGCCGGGGGACCGGCAGGAATCGCGGTTATTTGAGAATCCGGGGAATGGGAACGACTGGCTCAGCGTGCGGCTGGCGGGCGTGAAGTCCAATCGGTCGGCGATCGGTGCGCGCATCCGGGTAACAGTGCGGAATGCGGGCGGCGCGGCGCGGTCAATCTACAGAACGGTGGGGAGTGGCGG
>CAZZYR010000507.1:0-2006 GCA_964658235.1 uncultured Acetobacteraceae bacterium
AAACCGCGAGATGCCGATTAAAAACGTTATGATGATCAGCAGCAGCAACAGGGTCTGGGCATCCGTGCTCAACCCCGCGCCCTTCATCGCCACGCGCAGCGCGTTTTCCACACCCTCCAGGATGCTGAGCATGATGCGGGCGAACGTGGCGAACACGTTCAAAACCTCATGCGAGAAGTTATCGACCACATTCATTGCGCAACTATACCGGCTAAAAAAGTTGCTGTCATGCCCCTCTGCATCGTTTTTGAGAAGAAGCTGCGCGCTGGTGCAATTTTAGCACTGCTCCCCAGGCTGCGACGTTTAAGGAAACAGTCCGCGCGTGAGCTTCGCCCGCTGCACCCGCTCCACCCCGATCGCCAGCGCCGCCGTCCGGTGCGGCACGTGATCCCGTTCAGAGCGTGACATCACCGCCTGGAAAGCCCGCTCCAGCACCCGGTTCAACCGGTCGCGCACCTCCGGTTCGGTCCAGAACAGCTGTTGCAGGTCCTGCACCCACTCGAAATAGCTCACCACAACGCCGCCGGCGTTGCACAGGATGTCCGGGATGACAAAGATCTCGTCCTGGCGCTCGTTCAGGATGCGGTCGGCTTCCGGCGTCGTCGGCCCATTGGCGCCTTCCGCCAAAATACGGCACTGCAGACCGCGCGCCACATCCGCGGTGATCACCTGCTCCATCGCCGCCGGCACAAGAATATCGCACTTCTGCACCAGCAGCAGCGCAGGATCGAACGCCGCCTCACTCGACCACCCCTCCAGCGTCCCGTGCTCTTCGGTCCACCGGATCAAGGAGGGCACATCCAGGCCGCGCGGATCGAAATAGCACGCCGTGTGATCGGACACGCCCAGCACGCGCGTCCCCTGCTGCACCAGCGTGGACGCGGTCACGCTGCCCACGTTGCCAAAGCCTTGGATGACAGCGGTGGACCCGGCCGGATCCATGTGCAGCCGCTCCATCGCGCGGCCCACCAGATGCACCACGCCCCGCCCCGTCGCCTCCCGGCGCCCGACCGTGCCGCCGGCATCCACCGGCTTGCCGGTCACGATCTCCGTCACCGTCTGGCCCTGATACATGGAGTAGGTGTCCATGTACCACGCCATCACCTGCTCGTTGGTGCCCATGTCCGGCGCCATCACGTCCGTTTTCGGCCCCACAAACGGGATCATCTCCTGCATGTAGCGCCGGCTCACCGCCTCCAGCTCCCGCCGCGACAAGCTATACGGGTCCACCGCCACGCCGCCCTTCGCCCCGCCATACGGCAGCCCGGCCAGCGCGCATTTCCAGCTCATCGCAATCGCCAGCGCGGCCACCTCGCCAAGGTGCAGGTTGCTCGCATACCGCGTGCCGCCCTTGGTCGGCCCCATCGTCAAATGGTGCTGCACGCGGAAGCCTGAAAAAACCACCTCACTGCCGTCGTCGCGGTGGATCGGACAGGACACGATGATCGCCCGCTTGGGCAGCAGCAGCCGGTCCCGCTGATGCAGCGGGATTTCCAGATAGTCGGCGATCACCGCGAAATTCTCGCGTGCCTGCTCGAAGAACGGGCCGGTATAGATGTCCATGTGGCGGTTTTCCTGGGAGAAGGCCGTGCGCCGGTTTGCCCGGTGTTCTTGCTTGGGTGCGTCGCTGGCCAGGGATTCAAAGAGAGGGACGGAATGCGGCGGCACCATCCCGGAGCCGGCGCGTTTTGTCCATGAACTGAGGAATGCGGTCAGCGAATGGCAGTCTCCGCGCCGCAAGGCTCGACATCGCGGCAAGGCGCGCGACCGCGCAGCCTGGCGCTTGTCGCCAACGCCCAGGCTGGCGCCCTGCTCAATCAGGCCGGCGGCAGTGCCACGCTGGAAGACCTGCTCCGTGCCGAGACCGAATCCCTAACGGTCATCGCCCCGGACGCCGGCACCCTGCCGGAGCGCGTGGCCCTCGCCATCGCCACCGGCGCCGACTGTATCGTCATCGCCGGCGGTGACGGCAGCATCGCCTGCGCCGCCGCCGCCCTCGCCGGCAC
>CAZZYR010000508.1:0-2005 GCA_964658235.1 uncultured Acetobacteraceae bacterium
ATCGCCGCCGCCAGCTGCCCGTCCAACCCGTCGACCGCGTCGCGCACCCACAGGCGGAAATCCGTCGCCACCTGATCGTTCCGGCTGCGCGCCGTGTGCAATCGACGCCCCGCATCCCCGATCCGCTCGGACAGCCGCGCCTCGATGTTCATGTGAACATCCTCCAGCGCGTCCTCCCACACGAACGCGCCGGCCTCGATCTCCCCAGCAATCGCGCCCAGCCCCGTATCGATGGCGTCCCTGTCCGCCTCTGAGATAATCCCCACATGCGCCAGCATCGCGGCATGGGCGCGGCTGCCGGCAATATCCTGCCGCCAAAGCTTGCGGTCGAAGCTCACGGAGGCATTGATGGCGGCCATGATAGCGGCGGGCGCCTGGGCAAACCGGCCGCCCCATTGCTGGTTAGCTGTCTGCCGGTCAACCACCGGCGGTGTTTCGGAAGGGGAGGACATGGAGTGGCTTTGCTGACACGCCGCACGCTGGTGGCGGCCGGGGCCACCGTATTGGGCGCCGCGCTACTGGGCAAATACGCCGCCGACCGGCGCGCCCCCGCGCCCGACGCCAGCGCGCCTGAGGTGGGCATGCTCCCCCTCAGCAACATCGTCCGCGCCACCCCGCCCGCCACCCTCCCGCCCGTCACCTTCACCACCCTGGACGGCGCCCGCAAAACCCTCGCCGACTACGCCGGCCACCCCATCGTCCTCAACTTCTGGGCCACCTGGTGCCACCCCTGCGTCGCCGAACTCCCCGAACTCGACCGCCTTGCCGCCGCCGGCCCCTTCACCGTCCTCACCGTCTCCACCGACCGCGGCGGCGCCGCCACCGTCCGCCCCTTCGCCGCCGCCCACCACCTGGACCACGTCACGATTCTTCTCGACACCCCCAGCGACGCCGTCCACGCCCTCGCCATCAACGGTTTCCCCACAACGTTGCTGATCGGAGCAGACGGAAAACTGAGAGGAACACTGGAGGGGCCAGCGGCATGGGGCGACGCAACGAAAGAGTTGAAGCGTTTGGTAGGATAGTCTCAATGTCTGATAGCCAAGCCTTCTTGGATACGCAGGGCAGAAGTTTTAGCCGGATTGTTCGCGCTGGCCTCTGTGCCGGGCTCCTCACGTCGCCATCTGCGCTGGCCGCAGGCCCGATTCCCGGCTCATGTCCCAAAGTGGAGATCAAAATCGACGGCCATCGGACTGTCTATTGGAACGATGTTCCTTTGGCAAACCGAGTTGAACTTGAAAGCAATCTGGTCAAAGCGAACCATCTGGTGCCGCGTCCATGTCTCAA
Organism: uncultured Acetobacteraceae bacterium; assembly: GCA_964658235.1. GTDB lineage: Bacteria > Pseudomonadota > Alphaproteobacteria > Acetobacterales > Acetobacteraceae > BOG-908. The sequence continues at coordinate 1,288 of CAZZYR010000508.1, forward strand.
CCTGGCCCTTCCTGAAAATAACGTAGCCGACCTCGGCCCAGTCGTAATGCTATTGCAGAAGTATCGTTTCCGCATTGCATTCGTGACCGAGCCACCGACCTGACCTCAGCAGCCGTACATCCTCGTAAACCGGAAAACTTTTGTCGGTGCTGTCGCGGATCAAATAGATAAAAGTTTTTTGGTTCTTTTTTTCAAAAAAGAACTGCTTCCTTACCCTTCCTTCGAAAACTGCTCCACCAAATCCCCCAAATGCCCAATCTCATCCAGCCGCATTCCCTCCCCAGCCGCCGCACGCCCCCCACGCGCCACCCGCCGCGGCAGCACCGCCCTCTCAAACCCCAACTTCTGCGCCTCCTTCAGCCGCGCATCCGCCTGCGCCACCTGGCGCACCTCGCCCGATAAACCCACCTCCCCAAAATACACCGTCCCCGCATGCGTCGGCTGGTTCGTCGCAGCCGAGGCCAACGCGGCGGCCACCGCCAGATCCGCCGCCGGCTCCGTAATCCGCAATCCTCCCGCCACATTCAGGAACACATCGGACCCGGACAATTTCAGCCCGCACCGCGTCTCCAACACCGCGAGCAACATGGACAGCCTTCCGCCATCCCATCCCACCACGGACCTGCGCGGAGACCCACCCGCATTCGGCGCCAGCAACGCCTGCACCTCCAGCAGCACCGGCCGCGTCCCCTCCAGCCCCGCAAACACCGCGCTGCCC
>CAZZYR010000509.1:0-2002 GCA_964658235.1 uncultured Acetobacteraceae bacterium
TGGCGGCTACTATCTGCTCGGTATGAAGCGGGCCCATGCCGCGCTGTTCGCGCAAATCGATTGGAGCACAGACCGTGTGGCAGCCCAGACGCGCGCCCGCGCCGCCGAAGCCGGGCTGGAAGTGATCGAACTGGACACGTGGTATGATGTGGACGAACCCGCCTCGCTCGACCGGCTCCTGCACGATCTGGCTGCCACTACTGCGTCCGGCGCCTACGCGGCGCCCTGCACCGCGGCCTGCGCCGCACGTTTGGGATTAACCTGCGGCGGCGCCCGCCGTGCTCCCGCACCCGCCTCTGGAGCCCTGGCATGACCGTTGCCCTGCGTGATCCCACCCGGTATTTCGAGGACGTTGGACAGACCCGGGACCGGGCGCCGCCTCCTGTGTGCCTCTATCTGGAGGTGACGAACCGCTGCAATCTGCTGTGCGAGACCTGTCCACGCACCTTCGAGGCGCTGGAGCCGCCGGCGGACATGGACTGGGACCTGTTCACCAGCATCGTCGATCAAACCCCCAGTCTGAAGCGCGCCGTGCTGCACGGCGTGGGCGAACCCATGCTGGTGGCCGAGCTGCCCCGCATGATCCGCTATCTGAAGGACCGCGGCGTCTATGTGCTGTTCAACACCAATGGCACGCTTCTGCGTGAGAAGCGCTATGCCGAACTGATCGAGGCAGGGCTGGACGAGCTGCGTGTCTCGCTCGATGCCGCCGACGCCAAAAGCTATGCGATGGTTCGCGGCCGGCCGTTCTTTGACCGGATCGTCCGGGATGTGCGCCGGATGCGGGAATACCAGGACGAAAAGGGTGTCTCCCATCCGCGCGTTTCGCTCTGGCTCACCGGGCTGAAGGAGACGATTCAGGAGCTCCCGGATTTTGTGCGGCTGGCCGCCAGCATGCACGTCCGCGAGGTCCATCTGCAGCGGCTGGTGTTCGATGAGGCCGGCTTCGGCATGGCGAGCGCGGAGCACAGCCTGTTCGAGCAGACCGCCGCTGAGGAGACCGCTGTTATCGCCGCGGCCCAGGCTATCGGCGCGGAATTGGGTGTGACGCTGGACGCCTCCGGCGCCACCGAACCGGGGATGAGCCTGGTGCAACAAGGCGAGAAACCCTGGTCCGGCTGCAGGCGCCCCTGGAGCCTGATGTATTTCACCGCCCACGGCCGCGCGCTGCCCTGCTGCATCGCGCCGTTCTCCGCCCGCGGCTATGAAACCTACACGCTCGGCGATGCCAAAACCCAGCCGCTCGCGGAAATGTGGAACGGCGCGGCCTACCAGGATTTCCGCGCCGCCCTGATGAGCGACGTGCCTCCGAAACCTTGCCAGAACTGCGGCCTGCGGTGGAGCCTGTAGCGCCGCGGCGCGTCTGCGCGATCATCCCGGTGATCAACGAGGCGGGGGCGATCGGGCCCACCGTGGCGCGCCTGCCGCGCGATGTGGTGGACCAGGTGATTGTGGTGGATGGCGGCAGCCAGGACGGCACACGGGAGGAGGCCCACGCGGCCGGCGCCATCGTTCTGCTTGAGCCGCGGCGCGGATATGGCCGTGCGTGCCAGACCGGCGTGGAGCACGCGCAGGGTTTGGGGGCGGAGGTGGTTGTGTTCCTGGATGGGGACGGCGCGGATGCGGGCGACCTTGCCGGCGACCTGGTCCGCCCGGTGTTGGCGGGGGAAGCGGATTTCGTGCTCGCTGACCGCACCGGCGGCGTGCGCGATCCTGGCAGCATGGGCGCCCATCAGGTCCTGGCTGGGCGCCTGATCGGCGCGGCGGTGGGCGTGATCGCTGGCGTGCGCTACCGGGACATGTGCGCCTTCCGGGCCATCCGCGTGGCGGATCTGCTGCGGCTGGAGATGCGAGAGATGGGTTATGGCTGGAATTTGGAGATGCAGATGCGCGCGGCGCATGGCGGGCTGCGGGTGCGGGAAGTGGCGCTGCCGTATCATTGCCGGATTGCCGGGCAGTCCAAGGTGGCGGGGAGCGTGCGCGGAACGTTCAAGGCGGGGCA
>CAZZYR010000510.1:0-1999 GCA_964658235.1 uncultured Acetobacteraceae bacterium
CCTCGATGATCAGCAGCGCCTCCGCATCCATCGGATAGCCCGCATGGGCGAACGCCTCGCACGCATGGATCGCCGGGCGGTCCATGAATTCCAGCGCCACCGGAATGATGCCGCTGCCGATGATGGCGTCCACGCACGCGCCGGCAATTTCGTTGCTGGAGAAGCCAGCCAGCATCGCGCGCGCGCCCTCCGGCCCGCGCAGGATGCGGACGGTCACCTCGGTCACCATGGCCAGCATGCCCTCGCTGCCTGTCAGCAAGCCGAGCCAGTCATAGCCAGCCGCATCCAGATGCGCGCCGCCGATATCGATGATCTCGCCCTCGATGGTGACGATCTTCAGTCCCAGTAGGTTGTTCGCCGTCACGCCGTATTTCAGGCAGTGCGCGCCGCCGGAATTCATGCTGACATTGCCGCCGATCATGCAGGCCAGCTGGCTGGACGGGTCCGGCGCGTAGAAGAACCCTTCCGACTGCACAGCCCCTGTGATGGCCAGGTTGGTCACCCCGGCCTGCACCGTGGCGCACCGGTCCGCGTAATCGATATCCAGGATGCGGTTCATCCGCATCATCCCGATCACCACCGCGTCCGCGAGCGGCAACGCGCCGCCGCACAGCGATGTGCCCGCGCCCCGCGGGATCACCCGCAGGCCCACGCTGCCGCAATATTTGAGCAAAGCCGCCACCTGCGCGGTGGTCTCCGGAAGCACCACGGCCAATGGCGGCTGCCGATAGGCGGACAGCCCGTCCGTCTCATAGGGTTTGAGCCGCCTGGCCTCGGAAATCACCCCGTCGCCGGGAACGATCTTGCGGAGGGCGGCCACGATGTCCTCGCGGCGCGCGATGATCTCAGGTTTCGGCTTCAGCAATGCGATCATGCACCATAGATTGGCGCATATGCTGGAAAGGCGATAGGTGCGTGATAGCAAGGGAAGGAAGCACTTCTTTTTTGAAAAAAAGAAGCAAAAAACTTTTATCTAGACAGACTCGAGGCGCCGGGCACGCGGGGGCCCGGATAGCTTAGCCCTGGCGCGCCTTCATGCGCGGGTTCTTCTTGTTGATCACGTACACCCGCCCCCGCCGGCGAACGACGCGGCAGTTCTTGTCACGGGTCTTGGCAGCCCGGAGGCTGTTACGGATCTTCATGGGTCAACCTTGGTGGCGATGCGGAGCGGCGCGGATACCCCCGCGACCGGCCAGTGTCAACCTTCGGCCCGCGTCAGCCATGGGCCATCCTGATGCCATGCCACCGCATCAGCCGCACGCCCAGGCGGCGCATCAGCCGGATCCGCAGCAGCCACAGCTCCGCTTCCGTAACAAACGCCGCGGCGGTATGGACAACCGGGCGCGGCCCGGCCGCCATCGCCCGCACCGCATCCCGCCAGCCGCCGAGCGTCTGGGCAATATGGCGGTCGGACAGATCCTCAGTCACCCGGACATCGAACCCCAGGCGTAGCAGCGTATCCGTCACGTCCTGCGACCGCGGCAGCTCGGGCAGGCGGTTATCCAGCCGGCACCAGGCGGCAAACTCCCGGTCCGTTTCGCTGGGCGGCGCATCGCAAACCAGCTCCGTCAATACGATCTGGCCATCCGCCCGCAACGCATCGGCAAGGCTCTCCAGCAAAGGCGCCGGCCGCGTCCCGCGCAGCGCCTCCAGCAGCAGGGCGTGGTTGGCACTGCGCGGCCGAAACGCAGGGCTGGCGCGGTCCCACGGCGCCACCGTGACGCGCGGAGCGGCGATTTCCTGCGGCTTGACCCGCGCGGCTGCCACCGCGGCCAGTTCCGGATCCGCCTCGAAACTCGTCACCCAGGCGCCAAGGCCGCCATGGATGGTCTTCGCCGGGCCGCCCAGCCCGCCGCCCAGCAGCAGCAGCGTCACGCTGGACGATAGCGCCATCGGCTTGACCAGCCGCAGCGTCTCAGGCCCGCCGCCTGGAATCGTGAAGCCCTCGCCCCACAGCGCCTCCACGGCGGCAATGCGCGCCTTCGGCCAGCGGCACACG
>CAZZYR010000511.1:0-1988 GCA_964658235.1 uncultured Acetobacteraceae bacterium
TGCGCCTGTGCGCGGGCTCGTTCAGCCCTAGCGGCCTCACGCGCAACGACTCGCATGGTGGTTACAAAGCTGCGATGTCTCATGAGAAGCGGCCTCGTTCACGATGTCGAACAAACGCTAAGCGGTTTTGGAGGCACATCAGGCTATACAACCCCGATTAGTCGGAAAGAATATGCTCGTTTCGGTAGCAGTGGAAGTGGTTTGCGCGGGCCAGACCCGCCCATCACACCTTCACCTTCTTTATGCCTGCCGCGGGCGGAAGGTGACGTCAAAGCCCATGGCGCGGGCGACTTTGACGACTGTCGAGAAGGCTGGGTTACCATTGGGTGATAGCGCTTCGTAAATACCTTGGCTGGTCATGCCGGTGTCCTGCGCGAGTTGGCTCATGTTGTGCGTGCTTAGGACGGTGCTCAGCGCAGCGGCAAAGGCCGCTGGATCGCCGTAGATGGCTGCGTCTTCTAGGTAGGCGAAAATATGCTCGTCGGTCGTCAAGTAATCGGCCGCGTCGAACCGGCTAAACGTTTCCTCCATGTTTGACTCCCAACTCGGCGCAATCGATGTCGCCCCGATACTGTTTACAGCTTGGCTGACCTACCCACCGGTAAACGCTTGCTTCAGCCCATCCAGCGCGATCTGGACCGCCAGCGCGGCCAGGAGGACGCCGAGGACGCGGCCGGCGACGCTGGCGCCGGTGTCGCCGAGGGCGCGGGCGATCCATTTGGCGCCGAGGAGGCAGATGAAGGTGAGCAGGATGCTGACGGCGACGGCGGCTTCGATGGCGAGGATTTTCCAGGGGTCGCCGCCGGCGTGGGAGTGGAGCACCACCATGGTGGTCATGCCGCCGGGGCCGGCGATCAGCGGGATGCCGAGAGGGAAGATGGCGATGTCATCATCCGTGTGGATGGCGGCCTGGCGCTCCTGATCGGTGTCCCGCAGGGCGTGGCTGCCGCGGACCATGTCGGCGGCGGTGATGAAGAGCAGGATGCCGCCGGCGACGCGCATGGCGGGCAGGCCGATGCCGAGGGAGGCGAGCAGGCTTTCACCGGCCAGGCCGAAGACAGCGAGGACGACGAAGGCGAGCAGGCAGGCGCGGCGGGCCTGGCTGTTGCGTTCGGCCTGGGTGTCCTTCGGCGTCATGGCGGCGAAGACCACGGCGGTGCCGGGCGGGTCCACGATCACCAGGAGGGCGACGACGGCGTAGAGGAAGGTGTTGAGGCTGGACCAGTGCATGAGGAAGGAAGGCCTTCTTTTTTGAAAAAAAGAAGCAAAAAACTTTTGCTCCTATGGCGCGCGCTGCCAAATAAGTCCGCGACAGCCCGATAAAAGTTTTTTGGTTCTTTTTTTCAAAAAAGAACTGCTTTCTTGGCTGTCTCCAAATCTTCCTCTGTATTGACGTTAAGAAACGGATCCGGCGTGTCGTTGAAGAAGACCGTCCGCATTCCGATGGTGGCACCGTATGCGCGCACACGGCCGGAGGGCTGGTTTGTCATCCACAGGGCAAGGCTGTCACGGCACGCGACGGGCCACACGGCCACCAGGGGGTGCAGGCCGGTGGCACTTTCCGCCCAAACGGGGGCGGCGCCGAGGCGGGCGACGAGATCAGCGGGTATGAAGGGGGTGTCCGCGGGGACGGTGAGGAGGGTTTGGGCGCCGATTGTGGCGGCCCAGTCCAGGCCGCGCAGGACGCCGGCCAGCGGGCCGCGGCCGGTGATGGTGTCGGGCAGGATGGGCAGGGCCAGGTGGGCGTAGCGGGCGGGGTCGCCGTTGGCGGAGATGGCGGTGGGGAGGGGCGCCAAGCGGTCCATCACGTGCTGGATCAGGGTGTGGCCGCCGATCCGGAGGAGGGCTTTGTCGATGCCGCCCATGCGCGTGGCGCGGCCGCCGGCGAGGATGAGGGCGGCGAGGTCAGGCATGAGGGAGGGGGATGGGGCGAACGACGGGGATTGAACCCGCGACAACCGGTACCACAAACCGGCGCTCTACCAACT
>CAZZYR010000512.1:0-1988 GCA_964658235.1 uncultured Acetobacteraceae bacterium
GCCCTACCGGCTGTTGAAATTGGCTGAGGTTCATGCGTAATCAGGAAAAACTTTTGTGCGGCTGTCGCGGATCTATTCAACATCGCGCGCTCCAGTGAGAAAAGTTTTTTGGTTCTTTTTTTCAAAAAAGAACTGCTTGCTTTTTTCTTCCCATCCAACATTTTCGCCCCATGTCCAATCCCTCAGACGAATCATTCATGCGCCGCGCAATCGCCCTGGCCGAAGCCGGTGAGCGCGCTCCAGGCGGGTCTCCCATTGGGTGCTTGATCGTCCTGGACGGCAAGATCATCGGCGAAGGCCACAACGAAACCGAGGGCCGGCATGATCCCACGGCGCATGCCGAAGTGGTGGCCATGCGCCGCGCCGGCGAGACGGTGCAGAACTGGGAGTTGCGCGGCGCCACGCTCTATTCGACGCTGCAACCGTGCGGCATGTGCACCATGGCGTCCATCTGGGGCAAAATCGGCCGGATCGTCTACGGGGCCGGGCGTGACGATGTGCACCGCATGTATTTTGAAGACCGCCATCTTGATACGGACAACTTCATCAGGGACGCTTACCGGAAGGATCTGACGATCGAAGGCGGTTTGCTGGCGAAAGAGTGCGCCGCGCTCTATTATAAGCCCGACGAGACGCTGCCATTCGATTTGCAGGCAAACCTGTAGGCGGCGTCCACCGGGGAGGCGGATGAAGGATTTCTGGGACGGGCGCAGCTATACGCGGGTTATCCTGCGCGATGTGCACACAGTCGCCCATGTGGGTTTGCACGCGTGGGAACGGCATGAGGAGCGCCCCGCGCGCCTCATTGTGAATGTGGAGATGTTTGCCCATACGCAGGGCGGCGACGGGTTTATCGACTACGATCCCGTGCGCGCCGCGATCCTCACCTGGCCATCGCGCCCACACACCGACCTGCTGGAAACGCTGGCTGAGGAACTGGTGTACCTGTGTTTCGCAAATCCGCGCGTGGAGGCCTGCCGCGTGAGCGTGGTAAAGCCTGACATCTTCAACGAAGCCGCCGCCGCTGGCGTGGAGTTTTTCCGGACGCGCGAAGCGTGAAACAGGCGCGACCTAAATCGGGAAAAGTTTTTTGGTTCTTTTTTTCAAAAAAGAACTGCTTCCTTCCTTGAAACGCTTACTGATCACCGGAGGCGCCCGCCGCATCGGCGCCACCATCGCGCGGTGCCTGGCACTAGATGGCTGGCACGTCCTCATTCACTTCAACAGTTCCGCAGATGACGCCAGGGCGCTTGCCGCGGATATAGCCAAGGCAGGCGGACGCTGCGACATCGTGCAGGCCGATTTGTCCGACCGCGCAGATGTCGCCGCGCTGGTTCCCGGCTGTATCACGCGCTTCGGCGAGCTGGACGCGCTGATCAACAATGCCAGCAGCTTTCGGTATGACAGTCTGGACACCATGGATGCCACGTCTTGGGATGCACACCAGGCGACCAATCTGGAAGCGCCGGTGTTCCTGGCGCAGGCGTTTATCCACGCGCGCGCCGGGCGCGAAGGCTGCGTGATCAACATGCTGGATCACAAGGTGACTGCGCTCAATCCGGACTTCTTCAGCTACACCGTGGCGAAGATCGCGCAGGCTGGCGCGACGCGGCTTCTGGCGCAGGCGGGTGGCAAGGTTCGGGTAAACGGCATCGCTCCCGGCATCACGCTGCTCAGCGGCAAGCAGACCCAGGCAGGTTTCGAACGCGCCTGGGCCGCGCCGCCGCTGGGCCGCAGTTCCACGCCGGAGGAGCTGGCCGATGCCTGCCGCTATATCCTGGCCACGCCGTCCCTGAACGGTCAGATCATCGTGCTGGATGGCGGTGACTCCCTGCTTGGCCGCCAGCGGGATGTGGCGTTCGAGGTGTAAGCGGTGCGGCGAGGTTGCCGAACCGTCACTGGCGCGCGGTCCTTTGCCGGCGGATGCTGAGCACCGTCCAGGATGCGGGAGACGTAGAATGAATAAGCTAGCTGGCGTTTTCATGGCC
>CAZZYR010000513.1:0-1985 GCA_964658235.1 uncultured Acetobacteraceae bacterium
GCCGCTGCAAGGCGGAGGCTAGGGAAGGCCTTCTTTTTTGGAAAAAAGAAGCAAAAAACTTTTGTCGGTGCTGTCGCGGACTCAATCAACGGGTGTTGTTGGGGACTGCGCTGGCGCGTGTGGCGTGCCTCTTTGTTTTGCGGGAGAATCGCGGCGGGCAACGGGCACATCGGCGGCGGGTGAACCGCGTGGATGGCCGGAACCAAGCTGGGCCATGGGGACACTTAGTGGTGTGGCGGCTGCTTGGCCCGGCTGTGCCAGATGGCCCACGGGTCGGCTTGGCGATCCAGGGCCAGGATGGCGAGTTCGATGGTGGCGGCGATGCGGGCTTCGGTTTCCGCGTGGCGAACGTCACCGCGCCAGATGGCGGCGATATCGGGTTCCTCGATGTCCGGATCCGCGTTCCAGAAGGCGGGGAGGGCGAGCGTGTGTCGGCCGTGCTGGGCGGTCCAGAGATGGGCCGCGACGGGTTTGCGCGGATTGCGTTCCACTTCGCCGCCGCCGCCTTTGAGGACGAGGAGGCGGGGGCGGGCGAGGCGTTCGGCGACGGCAAGATGGGTTTCGATGTAGGGCGGGTGGAAGACGCCATCCACGCCGGCGGGGGCGCCAGCAGGGTCCAGCAAGCGGGCCACGGTGTTGAGCGGGGAGCGCAGGCCAAGGAGGCGGCGCAGGCCGAGGAGGTGGGCGAGCATGGGGGACAGCGCGGCGACGGGGAGGTAGGCGAAGCGATCGCGATCGAGGCGGGCGGCTGCCTCGGCTGCGTTCGTGGCAGGGGTGAGGCCGAGGCGGAGGAGGGCGTCGGTAACGGTGAGGCCGCCGGTGAATTCGTTGGTGCCGTGCATAAGGATGCGCACGCCTGAGTCAGCCAAAGCGAGGGCGGCCAGGAGGAACCATGGGGCCGTGCGGGTGCGGCCGGCGCCGTAGGAGGGCCAGTCGAGATCAGCCAGGGCGCCCGGGGCGCGGGTGGCGGGCCGGGCGCCGAGGACGAGGCCGGTGATTTCTTCCGGATCCTCGCCGCGATAACGCAGGAGCATGAGGAAGGCGCCGATCTGGATGGGGTCCACGGCGCCGGCGAGAAGAAGGGCCATGGCGTCCTGTGCTTCGTCGCGGGTGAGGGCGCGGGAGCGGCCGGGGCCGCGGCCGAGATTGGCGACGTAGGTGGCGAAGCGCTTGGTTTCTTCGGTCATGCGGCGGCCTGTGTGGTGATCAGGCTGGGGTCGCCCTGCCATGTGCCGGACAGCCAGGTGCCAAGGACGTCCAAAGTGGGCGAGAGGAGGACGAGGTCAGCGCGGAGACCGGGGGTGAGGCGGCCAAGCAGGTGATCCAATTGGAGGAAGTCCGCGGGGGCGGCGCTGGCGAGGCCGAGCGCCTGGGCGGGGGGCAGACCAAGGTGGTTGACGCAGAAGCGCACGGCGTCGGCGAGGCAGATGTCCGCGCCGGCGAGGGTGCCGTCCGCGGTCCGCAGGCTGCCGTTCTGGCGGTGGATCTCGCGGCCCTGGAGGGTGAACTGGGTGAGGGCGGTGCCGATGGGGGGCATGGCGTCCGAGACGAGCAGGGTGCGGGCGGGTTTGGCGGCGAGGAGGAGGCGCAGCATGGCGGGGTGGACGTGGATGCCGTCCACGATGACGCCGCACCAGCTTTGCGGGTCCGTGAGGGCGGCGCCGGCCACGCCGGGGGCGCGGGATTCCGGGGGCGGCATGGCGTTGAAGAGGTGGGTGAAGCCGGTGATGCCGGCTGCGAGGGCCTGCGTGGTGCGGTCGAAGCTGGCGGCGGTGTGGCCGGCGCAAAGGAGGATGCCGGCAGCGGCCAAGCGGCGGATATGGTCGTCGATAACGGTTTCCGGAGCGATTGTGAGGACGATGCGGCCTGGCTGGCGGGCGGCGATCTCTTCAAGGAGCGCGAGATCCGGTTCGGTGGGGGTGCGGATGAGGTCAGGGCGGTGCACGCCTGGGCGGGCAGGGCTAAGGAACGGGCCTTCGAAATGC
>CAZZYR010000514.1:0-1953 GCA_964658235.1 uncultured Acetobacteraceae bacterium
GGTAGACCAGCACCTGCCCGGCCCGCAACGGCGTCAGCAGCGCGGCGGCGGATTTGGGCAGCGTGGCCCAGCCGCCGCCTGTCAGCTCGGCGAAGCGGGCATTGGAGCGGATGATGCGCGCGTCCGGATCCAGCAACGCGACGCCGTCCGTTTCATCCTGGAAGATGCTGTCGGCGATGGCGGCGCGGGTGAGGAGACGCGGGAGTTTCATGGCGAAGGAAGCAAGCAGTTCTTTTTTGAAAAAAAGAACCAAAAAACTTTTACGAGGCTGTCGCGGATCAATCGGACATATGTCTTTTGCATCATAAGCGCCCCGCACGCCGTCCAAGACGCCATACAAACGCAATCACTTCAGCCACTGCCTTAAAATGTTCGGACGGGACCTCCGTATCGATCTCCACGCGGAACAATGCACGCGCGAGCGGAGGGTTGGCAACAATCGGAACACGGTGCTGCCGCGCCAACTCCCGGATGCGTGCGGCAACGTCATCGGCCCCCTTTGCCACCACGCGCGGCGCACCCTGGGACCCCCGCTCATAGGACAGCGCCACGGCATAATGCGTGGGATTGGTGAGCACCACCGATGCTTTCGGCACGGACAGCATCATCCGCCGCCGGGCGCGCGATCGCGCCAACTGGCGCAGGCGCTGCTTGACCTGGGGATTGCCCTCGCTCTCTTTGTGCTCGTCCTTCAGTTCCTGGAAGCTCATGCGGAGTTCGCGCATGTGCCGCCGGCGCTCCCACGCATAGTCCGCGCCGGCGATCGCGGCCTGCGCGCCCAGAAGCAGCAGAACCAGTCCCCTGCATTGCTGCGCCACATGACCCAGCAGCGTTTCCGGAGCCTGGAACGGGGAGGCAGGCAGGATTGGCAGGATGCGGCGGATCGCCACCATGAGGCAGGCGCCCAGCACCGCCAGCTTGGCAATGGATTTGCCCATCTGGACCAGGGTTTGCGGACTAGCGAGGCGCTTGATCCCGGAGAGCGGGCTGATGCGCGAGAAATCCGGCTTCAACGCCGCCGCATGCGTCAGGAACCCGGTCTGCAACAGGGTGGCCGCGCCGTATCCCGCGCTGGCTGCCAGCGCAGGTGCCAGCATGGCGACCAGTATGGCGCGCACCGCCCATGCGAAAGTCTGCCTACCACCGAAGACCGTTTGACGCATGCCGGCATCAAGCCAGCGCGCAACGCTGACGGGATCTGCCTGCATGCTGATTGCCATCAAGCCGGCCATAAGGCCCGCAAGCATGGACATCTCACGCGATACGGCAGAGCGCCCCTCCTCGCGCGCTTTTTCCAGCTTGCGGTCGGATGGTGCCTCGGATCTCTCTTCAGCCATGCGGGCGGCCGCTCATTCCCCAGGCAGCGCCAGATAGCTTTCATGCACGGCGGCAAGCCAGCTGTGCACGATGGGCGCGCCCAGAAGGGCAACCAGCAGCAAACCACCCAGCACCTGGCCGGGCAGGGCGGCGAAATAGACCTGGATTTGCGGCACCAGGCGCGCCAGCAATCCCAGCGCCAGTTGCCACATCAACGACATCAGCACGAAGGGCGACGCCAGGCGGAAACCCAGCGAGAAGCTGCCGGACGCCGCGCGAGCCGCCGTCTGTGCAAGGTCGGCCGGCGAAATGACCCCTCCGGCCGGAAGGATCGTGTAGCTGTTGGCCAGCGCGCCCAAGGGCAGCGCGTAGAGGCCGGTGGAGAGTATCAAGACGGGAGCCAGCAAGCTGAACAGACGACCGATCACCGCGGATTGCACGCCCAGCAACGCATCGGGCTGCAACACACTGGATAGGCCGGTCATTAATGAAATGATCTGCCCGGCCGCCGGCAATGCCAGGGCCACAAGCCGCGCCAGCCAACCCAGCAGCCCGCCCGCCAGAAACTCGACGAACACCATGCCTGCCAGCCGCCAGATGCTGGCGGGTGCTGTCGGCATCGCCGGCCCCAGCAGC
>CAZZYR010000515.1:0-1950 GCA_964658235.1 uncultured Acetobacteraceae bacterium
CCTGGCTTCGCGAAGAAACGCCAACCAGGCCTTCGGGTCATCCCGCACGCCGGACCAGCCGCCATGCGCGGCATAATCCCGCTCCAGCAAGCTAACGCCCGCATCCATCCTGGCCAGCGCAGCCGCCCCGACATAGGCGGCAAACCGCGCGTTCAGCGCCCACCCGGACCACACCACCACCAGCGCCACCAGCACCGCGGACATCCCGAACAGCGCCGCCACCATCTTCGTCGCCAGCGACAATCGCAGCCCCCGCCGGCCTTCCTGCTGTCGCGTGTTCATTCCGGCATTGGCGGCATCGGCGGCGGCTCCTGCTGCAGGCGCTCCACGATCCTTTGCGCCTGGGTGTCGGAAATGCGCCGGTCCTTCGCGGCCGCCTGCACCACGTCCACCAATCCCGGCAACACCGCCGTGTGGAAAGCTTTCGGCGACAGATCATAATAGCGCAAGGCAGTCGGCACGCCCCAGGACCGCACCGTCCGCTGCACGTCCACCAGCTTCGCGTTGGCGAGGCCCGCAATCGCCTGGCTCGCCACTTCGTCAGCCTCCGCCATCGCCAGCTCGCCCAGCGGCCCACCACCCGGCAGCCGGCCCATCCCCGGGCCAAGTCCATGCCCTGGTCCATGTCCGCCATCCGGCGGCCCGCCCATCGCCATATCCGGCCGCGGCGGATGGTCCAAGCCCGGCGGCTGCGGTGTCTGCGCGGCCGCCGCGTGGCAGGCGAGCAGCAGCAACGGCAGGCAGAGCAGCCGGGTGCAGATCGCGGTGTAAAACCGGCTCGTATCGAATGACATGCGAGTCTCCTTCACCCCGGCCAAAATCGGCTACGGCGATACTCCCCTGTAGTGCCCGAAACAGGAGCGAGTATGGATGGAGTTTGGAGAAAAATAGGAGGCCCCACGCTCCCGGCCACGTGCCGTTTTCCTCCATATTTCCCCCATCCTCACTCCATCTTTCCGCGCTAGGTCATCGCCATCCGGCCAGCCACGCCGTCCCGAACGGACCCACTTAGCCGAGGAAATACCGATGCAGGTTCACGCCATTCGCGAAACAACCTCTCCCACCGCACACCGCGGCGGCCCAGTCATCCGCCCCGTCTTCGGCACCCCCGGCCGCGATCAAACCGACGCCGAAAGCTTCCGCCAGCTTCGCCACCTCACAAAGAACACGCTGCAAAAAGTCCTCTCGATGATTGCCTGCGCGCCCGATATACAGGATGCCCCCTGCGGCCGCTCGCTCAGTGAAGACCTGCAGGACCGCATCCTGGCCTCCGCCCAACTCTCAAACGCCCTGTTCGGCCTCACCCACGCGCCAGGAAACCTTGCGGACAGGCTCTGGAGCGTTGCGCAAGCCTCCCTCCAGCTCCTGGGCGACAGCTTCGCGGAAATCGATATCGTCGTGAACGTTCAATGCGCCCCCTGCGCCGAACGCGAGGACCTGCTCGTCCGCGTCGCCCACGAACTGATCGGCAATGCCATCAAGCACGGCATGCATCAGCGCCTGCTCGGCACCATCACAATCACGGTGCAGGACATGCCGAACAGCCTCGTCCTCACCGTCGCCGACAATGGCTGGGGCTGCGCAACCCCAACCGAAAACACCGGCGAAGGCCTCTCCATCGTGAACGCCCTTCTCCGCCGCGCGGGCGGAACCTTCAATCTCCGCCGGACTCTCGATCGCACGATCGCGTCGGCAACTTTGCCGCGCAGATAAGCAGAGAATTTCTTTTTTTACAAAAAAGACCAAAAACTTTCCCAATTAGACCCACACCGCGGTCAACGTATCGCCCAAGCAGCAAAGTTTCTTAATTCATTTCTTAAAAACGAAGCCTTCCTCTCCCCCTCACGCCTCCACCACCCCCCGCTGCAGCACATGCGTAATCAAACTCCGCAACCGCGCCGGCCGCACCGGCTTGTGCAACAGATACAGCCCCGCCGCGCTCACCTCCGC
>CAZZYR010000516.1:0-1944 GCA_964658235.1 uncultured Acetobacteraceae bacterium
AAATTCGGGACGTCGCCATCCCGCCAGGCCTGCAGGACGCCATGAGCCGCCAGGCCCAGGCCGAGCGTGAACGTGATGCCCGCGTCACGCTGGCTTCCGCCGAACAGGATATCGCCCGCCAGGTCCTCGCCGCGGCCGAACTCTATGCGCAGAACCCCGTTGCCTTGCAGCTCCGCCAGATGAATCTGCTCTACGAGATGAATAAGGAACGCGGCACCACCGTGCTCATTCCCACGGACATGGCCGCCAGCCTGGGCCGCGTGTTTGGCCACCCCGCCGTTAACCCAGATAAAGTTTCACCGGCATAGAACCGCTGCCCGCCGGAAGCGTCCTGATCGACGAACCAGAACAAGGTCCAGCCCGATGAACCAGACCATGGCCAGTCTCATCCTCTACATGGGTGATTTCGGCCTCTATGCCGCCGTGGTCGGCTTTGCCATCATCCTGCTGATGCCGGACCGTAGCGGTGTTCATCTTGGCGCGCGCCTGGCAGTGCTCGGTGGGGTCGCGATGGGTTACGAGGTTGTGCTGGCGAACGCGGGGTAGACACCCCGCCTCAGGCCGCGCTGGAGGTCCGACCCGGAGTCGAACCGGGCTACAGGGATTTGCAGTCCCTTACATAACCGCTCTGACATCGGACCCAGCAGCAGGGCCGCGGATATAGACCGACCATTCGCGCCGGTCCAGCCACGGCCGGCTTGTGTGAGCCTCCATCTGGACCGGCCAACCCCCGCCCGGTAAGACACCCGCACCAGCGGAGCCGCGCTTACCCCATGTCCCCATCCGCACAGCCAAACGCCGCATCCGATGTCCCGGCCACCCAGGCCGCCCTCGCCCGAAACCTGATGGTGGATGGCCAGCTACGCCCCTCCCGCGTGACGGACCGGCGCATCCTGGACGCCATGCGCGCCATCCCACGGGAAGCCTTCCTCCCGCCGGATCTCGCCGGCCTTGCCTATATCGACGACCATGTGCCCCTCGGCGGCGGCCGCGCCCTTCTCAAGCCCCTTAGCCTCGCCCGCCTGCTCCAGCTCGCCCGCCCCACCGCCGGCGAGACCGCGCTCATTGTCGGCAGCGCCACCGGTTACGGCGCCGCCATCCTCGCTGCCTGCGGCGTCCACGTCACCGCGCTGGAGGAAGATACGGCACTCCTGACCCTTGCCCGGGCCGCCCCCGTGGATCCGGAATCCGCCGGCACCATTGCCTTCGTCCAGGGCCCGCTCGCGGACGGCCACCCGGCCGGCGCCCCGTATGATCTGGTGGTGATCGAAGGCGCCGTGCGGGAAATCCCCACCGCCATCGGCGCCCAGGTGGGCGCGCATGGCCGGCTGGTGGCGATCGTCTGCCCGCCCGGCGGCACCGGCACCGCGGTGCTGGCGGAACCGAGTGTGGGCGGGCTGCGGGCGCAGGCGGCCTTCGATGCGTCGGCGCCGTTGCTGTCGTCGCTGGTGGCGGCGCCGGCTTTTACGTTCTGAAGAAGGCAAGCACTTCTTTTTTGAAAAAAAGAAGCAAAAAACTTTTTTCTATTGGTGCGCGCGTTACGGAAGCTGCGAGGCTCAGAAGATAAAAGTTTTTTGCTTCTTTTTTTCAAAAAAGAAGGCCTTCCTTCCTTCGGTTGATAGGGCGCCCCCACCCATGCCAAACTCCCCCCACGTCAAACACCGGAGTTTCCGCCGCATGCGCCTCCCGCGCGTCATCCTGGCCGCCAGCCTTGTCGCTGGCCCCGTCGCGGCCCAGCCGCCCCGGCGCGCCATTGTGCCCGCCGGCCCCGGCATGGCGCGCACCATTGCCACGGATCAGCCGGACGGCGTTCCCCACACTTTGGCCGAAGCCCTCGGCATGGCCTACGAAAACAACCCCCAGCTCACCGGCGAACGCGCCCATCTGCGCTCCGTGGACGAAAACGTTCCCACCGCCCTGGCTGGCTGGCGCCCGACTATCGCG
>CAZZYR010000517.1:0-1944 GCA_964658235.1 uncultured Acetobacteraceae bacterium
CGGCACGCTCGGCCTCGGCCAAGACGGGCACCAGGCGGCGTTCGATCTGTTCGTACAGGCCGAGGGCAGCATGGGTGCGCAAGCGGGGGCGCAGCGCGGACCACAGGCGCAGAGTGACGTCGGCCGTCTCCGCGGCGTAGGCCGCCGCGCGGTCAACCGGGACGTTGGCAAACGTCAGGCGATTGCGGCCGGTGCCGGTTGTGTCGTCCAGCGATTTTGGCGTGTGGCCGAGATGGCGCGGGGCAAGATCCGCAAGCGTGTGGTCGTGCGCGCCGGCGGCCAGGGCGAAGCTGATCAGGGTCGGGTCGTCCTGCGGCTCCGGCGGCGGGGCGCCGGCGGCGTGCAGGACGAGGCGGGCGTATTTGGCGTTGGCGGAGACCTTCAGGACGGAAGGATCCGCCAGCAAGGGTGCGAGAGCCTCCAGCACGGTGGCGGCGGGCAGGCGCGGCTCGGTCAATTCGCCCACGGGCAGCGGGATGTAGCAGGCACGGCCAACGGCGGTGGCCAAAGCGATGCCCAGCAGACGGGCGCGCCAGGGGCGCGGATCCAGATCCGTCTGCACATGCAGGGCGACGCGGCGGGCGCGGGTTGCCTCCGCGATCCAGGCGGAGAGAGCGCCCTCAGTGGCCACCACCTCATAGGGGCCGTAGGCGCTGGCGGGGGCGGCGGGTCCGGCGGGGGCTTCGTCCGGCTCCGGCGCGGCATCCGCCAGGCCGAGGCGGAGGGCGGTACTGCGAAAGCCCATGCCGTGCAGCCAGTCAGACAGGCGGGTGCGGTCCAGAGGGACGGTGCGCATGGCCTCGATGGGCAGCGGCATGGGGGCTTCGTCGCAGAGGGTGACAAGCTTTTTGGAGATTCGGGCGGCTTCGGCGTGGGCGATCAGGTTGTCGCGGCGCTTGCTGGGCTTCATACCCTCGGCCGCGTCCAGCACGGCTTCCAGCGTGCCATACTGGTTGATCAGCTCGGCGGCGTTCTTCGGGCCGATGCCGGGCACGCCTGGCACATTATCCACGCTGTCGCCCATCAGCGCCTGCACGTCGATCACGCGGTCCGGTGCCACGCCGAATTTTTCCATGACCTCGGCCGGGCCGATGGTTTTCTGCTTGATCGGGTCCAGCATGGTGACACCGGGGCGGACGAGCTGCATCAGGTCCTTGTCAGAACTGACGATGGTGACGCTGGCGCCGGCCTCCACGCCCGCTTTGGCGTAGGCGGCGATCAGATCGTCCGCTTCCCAATCATCCAGCTCGACGCAAGCGATTCCGAAGGCGGCGGTGGCATCGCGCACCAGCTTGAATTGCGGGATCAGTTCGGCCGGCGGATCGGGGCGCTGCGCTTTGTATTGGTCGTAGATGCGGTTGCGAAAAGTGTGGCTGCCGGCATCGAAGATCACCGCCAGATGCGTGCCGACATGGGCGGCAAGGAAGCGCGCCATCATATTCGTGAAACCGAAGACGGCATTTACCGGCGTGCCATCCCCGCGCGTCATCGGCGGCAGCGCGTGGAAGGCGCGAAAGATGTAGCCGGAGCCGTCCACCAGGACGAGCGACGGCGCCTGGGATGGGGGGGTTTGCGCCTCCAGGATGTCTCCGGCGGGCGTTGCGGTGTCGCTAATGGGCGTCGTCCACGGCGCCGGGCTTGAGCACGAAGACGCGCGAGCAATAGGGGCAGTAAGTTTGCTGGGCTTCGATGCGCAGCCAGACGCGGGGGTGGCCGAGCGGGCCGTCGCCGCCGTCGCAGGCCAGAACGCGGCTGTCCACCAGGATGGTCTCCACGGTGCCGATGGCAGGGGTTGGGGTCTGCGCGCCGAACGCCATCTTGGCTCCTGAGGGTTGCGGGGTGGACGGCATGTTACGCGCGCTGGTGACGGTTTCAACGGCGGCGGCGGTGCTGGCGCTTTGCCTGGTGCTGGCGCGTGCCGGGCTGCCCTATGCCGCCTCCGCG
>CAZZYR010000518.1:0-1920 GCA_964658235.1 uncultured Acetobacteraceae bacterium
TACTCAAGCCAACGCCTCTGCCCTCGTAAAGAGCTCCTTTAGCCGGAGAAGGTCCGCGTGTGGCGGACCAGCCGCCAGCGCCTCTCGCCTGATTTTATCAAGTAGAGGGTTAGTAATTGGGATGCTTTCAAAGTCGTCCCAGTCCCCGCTCCTGCCAGTTCCGTTAATAAACTCTCGGAGGAAGCAGGCCACATCGGCTGCTGAGCGGTCACGGGTCTTCTTAAAGGGAGACAAGGCGACCAGTAAGGCTATCGGTGACAGGACTGGGGCAAGCAACATCGCCCGCCAGCCGGAAACACGCCAGCCTGATCGCTGGGATGGGTCAAGCTGATTGCTCATGGGGCAACCATATCATTGTTCCGAAGCGATCGGGAGGCGGGGCGTTCGGCTCGTGGACGACTACAGATTTTCGGACGCTTGGCCGCCCGATGGATTAGAACCTTCGGTAAAAAGGTCTGGTTCCAGCGTGGCGTTTCCCCGGAATTGCATGCTGTTCGGCTTAGCGTGCATGTGTGGACGGCTCCCTCGACGCAAGTGGTTTCCACGCTCTGACGCCCGCGGTCGGGTGCGGTCATGTGTCCGGCCTGTTGACGCGGCCATTATGACCGCTGGCCCTGATGCAATCCGCAGCCTGGTTCCCCATCAGTTTTGCGCGCTGAGTTGCGCGGCACGCTAAGCGGGTTTGTCCAAGCCCCGGGTTCGACCGGTTTGCCATCACGTCGTTACCACCCTCGCACTCGGCCTACCGAGCTGTGGTCGGCCGAGATTCCTTCTACCCTGTCAAGCCGCTGCTGCCTCTGCCGCGGCCGGAGCACGGTATATTTCGCCTCTGGCCAGCAGCGCCCAAACGATGCGCGCCGTCTTGTTGGCTTGTGCCACGGACGCCAGCCGCACCGGGCGGCGGTCAAGCACGCCGCGGAGCCATGCTGTCTCGGCTGTGGCTTTCGTGCGGGCATGTCGGATTACCGCAGTCGCACCCAGCACGAGCAAGCGGCGCAAATAGCGATCTCCTTGTTTAGATATGCCGCCTTGGCGTTCTTTGCCGCCACTGCTGTTCTGCTTTGGCACCAGCCCAATCCAGGCAGCGAACTGCCGGGCCGACTGGAACTGCGCTGGATCGGTGACCGTCGCCACGATCGCCGAGGCGGTAATCGGCCCGATGCCTGGAATGGTCGCAAGGCGCCTGCTGGCTTCGTTCTCTTTGTGCCAGGCCATGATAGCGGCATCGATTTGCTTCACCCGGTCGCCCACTGCTTCTAGTTCCGCGGCAAGCCCCTGGAGAGCCTGTCGACCCAACCTGGGCAGCTTGGCACCGTCCTCGCCCATCAACACCGCAAGTAGGTCGGCCACGCGGCTGATACCCTGGGGTGCAATGATACCGAGCTCGGCCATGTGGCCCCGCAGCGCGTTCACCAACATTGTCCGTTGGCGCACCAGCAGATCGCGTGTCCGATGCAGCATCAGCACGGCTTGCTGTTCAGCGCTCTTGATCGGCACGAACCGCATCGTCGGCCGTGTAACGGCTTCGCAGATCGCCTCGGCATCAGCGGCGTCGGTCTTGCCGCGCTTCACGTAGGGCTTCACGTACGACGCTGGCATCAGCCTGACTTCATGGCCCAACGCCCGTATCTCGCGCGCCCAGTGGTGTGCCGTGCTGCAGGCTTCGATGCCGACCAGGCAGGGCGGCAATGAGGCGAAGAATGTCAGCACATCAGTTCGCTGCAATTTGCGGCGCAGCTGGCCTTTGCCGCTCGCGTCGGCTCCGTGAACTTGGAAGACCCGCTTGGCGATATCCAAGCCGATTGTGGTAATCTTCATGGTGGACGGCTCCTTCTGCCCGTTGCCTCAACAGCTACGAGCTTGGCACATCGATGCCGCTCAGGAGCCGTCCACCGCATCAGTTTTGGACAAATCGTGCGG
>CAZZYR010000519.1:0-1920 GCA_964658235.1 uncultured Acetobacteraceae bacterium
GCAAAGGCACCACCGGCAGCCACCGCAGCAGCTTGGCCAGCCGCTGCACGTTATTTTCCCCCTGCGCGCCATAAATCATCGTCGGGTGCAGCATCACGCCCCGCCGGCCGGACTCCAGAAACGCCGCCTCCCCCGCCAACACCCCGCGCGCATGATCGTCCGGCCACCGCGTGAACTTCCGCGTGCTCCCCAGAAACACGAACACCGCCTCCGCGGGTGCGGCCGCCAACACCGCGCCGGCATGCCGCGCATGCGCGCAACTCACCACATGCGTGGCGCCGGCCAGCGCCGCCCGGAGCGCCACCGTGTCCCCCAGATCCGCCACCCGCGCCTCGCCGGCCAGTCCCGTCGACGCCCACCGCGCCGCATCCCGCACCACCGGCACCACCGCGCCGCCATCCGCCAGCACCGCCCGGCACAGCGCCGCCCCGCTCCGCCCGGACGCCCCAATCACATGTGGTATCATGTTACCACACACAAAAATCCTTGACGCCGCCGCCCTCCGCCGCCAAACACCGCCCAACTCATACCGGACAAAAACCCATGTTGAAGACCACCCGCTCGCTGAAGCCGGCGGAGGTGACGAAAGGCTGGACCCTGATCGACGCCGACGGCGTCGTCCTCGGCCGCCTCGCCGCCATCATCGCCCAGCGCCTCCGCGGCAAGCATAAGCCAACCTTCACGCCCCATGTCGATTGCGGCGACAACATCGTCGTCATCAACGCGGAGAAGATCCACGTCACCGGCAACAAGGCGGAGCAGGAGGTCTTCTACTACCACACCGGCTTTGCCGGCGGCATCAAGGGCCGCACCATTCGCCAGCGCCTGGAAAGCAAGCGCCCCACCCAGGTGGTGGAAAAGGCCGTGGAACGCATGATCACCCGCGGCCCGCTGCAGCGCGCCCAGATGAAGCACCTGCATGTCTATGCCGGCGCCGAACATCCCCACGCCGGCCAGCAGCCCACTGTCCTGGACGTCGCCGCCATGAACCCCAAGAACAAGAGGGTCTGAGACCATGTCCGAATCCACACGGTCACTGGCCGACCTCAAGGACCTCGTCACCGCCGCCACCGGCACGGGCCTCGGCACTACCGAGACGGGCGCCATCAAGCGCGAACCCAAGCGGGACGCGCTGGGCCGCAGCTACGCCACCGGCCGCCGCAAGAACGCCATCGCCCGCGTCTGGATCAAGGCCGGCAAAGGCGAAATCCAGGTCAACGGCAAGAAGGTCGGCCAATACTTCGCCCGCCCCGTTCTCCGCATGCTGATCACCCAGCCCTTCCTGGTCAGCGACCGCTACAACCAGTTTGACGTCTTCTGCACCGTCAACGGCGGCGGCCTCTCCGGCCAGGCCGGCGCGCTCCGCCACGGCATCAGCCGCGCGCTGACCTATTACGAGCCGGACCTGCGCCCCATCCTGAAAACCGCCGGCTTCCTCACCCGCGACAGCCGCGTGGTTGAGCGCAAGAAATACGGCAAGGCGAAGGCTCGCCGCAGCTTCCAGTTCAGCAAGCGCTAAGTCGATCGGCAGCTTTCAGCCCTCAGTCGTCAGATTGAGGGCTGAAAGCTTCCTTCGCGTCCTCTTCAATGTAGGGTGGACGAAGTCCACCATCTTTGCACCGCAGGCCCGTGTAACAGGCAAGCGGGCAACCTCCACGCAACACAAGCCGCGGTGTGCCAGTCTAAAATCGCCAGTTCGCCTAAGCTATCGGAGGCCGGTAATGGATGGCGTTCAGGATATCGAGCCTCTGGCAACGTTGCTGGATCACCCGCAAAAGGTGCTGCTGCATCTACTCGATTCGCAGCGCGCAGTGACCCTGACCCTAGACGGCACACCGGCCGCAATCATCCAGCACCCAATCGCCTACAAACGCCTGCTCGATCTCGCAGCCCTCGCCAGCGCCGAGGAGGGCATCCGCC
>CAZZYR010000520.1:0-1911 GCA_964658235.1 uncultured Acetobacteraceae bacterium
ATCACCGGCAGCATCAAGCGGCTGCGCCAGATCGACGAGATGCTCGGCGGCGACGTCCAGGGCCTGACCAAGAAAGAGGTCCTGGAAATGACGCGCGACCGCGACAAGCTAGAGCGGTCGCTTGGCGGCATCAAAGAGATGGGCGGACTGCCGGACATCCTGTTCATCATCGACACGAACAAGGAAAAGCTGGCGGTCGAGGAAGCCAACAAGCTGGGCATTCCCGTGATTGCCGTGCTGGACAGCAATTCCGATCCGCAGGGCATCACCTTTCCCATCCCCGGCAATGACGACGCGATCCGCGCCATCACGCTGTATTGCGACCTGATCGCCGGCGCGGTGCTGGATGGGATCAGCGCTGAGATGCAGGCGAGCGGCCAGGATATGGGCGCGGTGGAAGAATTGCCGGAAGCGATGCTGCCGCAGCATGAGGCGCTTGTGCCGAGCCATGAGCCGGCGCCGCATCATGGTCTTGCCGAGGCTGAGGCTGAGCCGGATATCGCCATTCCGGAGCTTGAGGCGGCGATGGGCGGTGCGCCGGTTGAGGCGGCGCCTGCAGAGGCCTGAGAGAGGAAGGCTTCTTTTTTGAAAAGAAGCAAAAAACTTTTCTCCGGCTGTCGCGGACCGTTCCGCCGGCGTGCCTCATAGACAAAAGTTTTTTGGTTCTTTTTTTCAAAAAAGAACCGCTTGCCTACTTTGGAGATAGACATGGCCGAAATCACCGCGAATCTCGTGAAGACGCTGCGCGAGCAGACCGGCGCGGGCATGATGGACTGCAAGAAAGCGCTCACCGAGACGGACGGCGACCTTGAGGGCGCAGTCGAGTGGTTGCGCAAGAAGGGTCTGAGCCAGGCTGCCAAGAAATCCGGCCGCACCGCTGCTGAGGGTCTGGTCGGCGTGGTGTCCGCCAAAAACCGCGGCGCCATGGTTGAGGTTAATGCCGAGACGGACTTCGTTGCGCGGAACGACCGGTTCCAGGCATTTGTCGAGACGCTGGCGAAGATCGCGCTGGATGTGGGTGAAGATGTGGAGGCCCTACGCGCCGCCCCCTTCCCCGGCGGCGAGCGCAATGTGGGTGAAGAACTGACGCACATGATCGCCACCATCGGTGAGAACATGACCATCCGCCGTGCGCGTGTTTTGAGCGTGCCGTCGGGGGTAGTGGCGACTTACATGCACAACGCGCTCAAGCCGGGCCTGGGCAAGATCGGGGTGCTGGTGGCGCTAGAGGCTCCGTCGGAGCTGGACGGGTTGGAAGTGCTGGGGCGCCAGATTGGAATGCATGTGGCGGCGACGCGGCCGGATGCGCTGGATGTGGACGCCGTGGACCCGGCGGCCCTGGAGCGGGAACGCGCAGTGCTAAGCGATCAGGCGCGCGCCTCCGGCAAGCCGGACGCCATCATCGAGAAGATGGTGGAAGGCCGGATACGGAAATATTACGAGGAAGTGGTGCTGCTGGAGCAGGTGTGGGTGCATGACGGCGAGAGCCGGGTACGTGCGGTGGTCGCCAAGGCCGGCGGAAAGCTGATCGGGTTCGACCGGTTCACGCTGGGCGAGGGTATCGAGAAGGCGCCCGCAGGGGACTTCGCAGCCGAGGTGGCTGCGGTGGCCGGGGTCTAAAGGCTAGAGTTTTTAAAAAAAGAAGGCCTTCCTGCCGTCCCCCTGACCTCCTAGGTTCCGCGCCATGTCCACCGCCCATAAGCGCGTCCTGCTGAAAATCTCCGGCGAGGCCCTGATGGGCAAGCGCGAGTACGGGTTGGACACCGACATGGTTGGCCGCATTGCCGTGGATGTGGGCGACGTGGTGCGGATGGGCCTGGAGGTCTGCCTGGTGATCGGCGGCGGCAACATTTTCCGGGGCGTCTCGGCGGCGGCCAGTGGCATGGACCGGGCGCAAGCGGATCACATGGG
>CAZZYR010000521.1:0-1909 GCA_964658235.1 uncultured Acetobacteraceae bacterium
CCACGCCTGGTGCTGGGGCGGTGGCGCCGTCTGCGAGCAGCAGGCGTGTCCCGGGCGCGGTAATCCCGTCAAACGCCGCCTGCGCGCCGGCCGGTGCGTAGGCAACATGGGGGACGATGGCGCCGCCGGTCCACTGGGCCGCCATCGCAAGGTTGGCAGTGACGTCTCCCAGAAATGCCGCGCTCATCTGGGCCGCCTGCTCCGGTGACAATCTCGGCATCAGGCGCGTCTTGGACTGCCCGGGACGCGGCGCCTTGGCCATGACGGCAATCCCCGTTCTCACGGGTGGGCTGGCGGGACAGGTCGCAAGGGTCGCTCCCAGAAAAGGCGGGTCAGACTGCTGGTTCGCGGCCGCCATCACGACGGTTACAGACAAGCAGCGCAATACAGGCTCTGCCGGCAATGTTTGTGGGAGAGAGCATCCCGCAAGAGGACAATCGCAAAAGCCACGTCTCACCTGGGGCCGCACCAGCGGACACCGCTAACGAATTCGCAACCGCTGGACGCCTACCTTGCCCGCCGGACCTGCCGCCCTGACGCGGGCGTGCTCCATCATGTCCGGGAATTTTGAAAGGGGCGGATGCGCGGACTACGTACATGGATTCTGGCGGTCGGCTTCGCCCTCGTGTGTACGTCTGATGGACCTGCCTTCGGTCAGGTGTCGGCCAAAGATACGCAGGTTATTGCACGCACAATGACGTTTCTCGATCCCGCTCCCACGGGTGTCGCAGAAATTGGCATATTGTATGCGCAATCCGCTCCAGAATCCGTGGCGCAAGCAAACCTTGTTGCTGGTTTGTTTGGCGCGGGCGTCACCGTGAGCAGGCTGACCGTCCGCCCACGCCTGGTGGCAGTGGCGTCTCTGCCAAATGTTCATGGCCTGTCGGCAATCTACATCACGGACGGGCTGGGGAATGATGCCACCGCGGCGGCCGCTGCCGCGCGGCGCCTGCATGTCCCGACCATCTCCACCGATCTGGCCTGCGTGCATCAAGGAATTTGTAGTGTAGGGGTGAACAGCACCATGACTGTGCGCATCGTGCTCAGCCACGCAGCTTGTCTGGATGCAGGCATTTCCTTCATCCAGGCCTTTCGAATTTTGGTGACCGAGCAATGACCGCGCGTGTCGCACAAGCGGCCGCATGCGCCGGTTTGCTCGCCATGGCACCCGCGCCCGCGTCCGCCCAAACCGTGGACTATGCCACGTTCGAGGCGCTGTTGGACCAGCCGATCACCACCAGCGCCACCGGGCTGCCCAGCACCGTGGGGGACGCGCCGGCGGATCTGGTGATCCTGACAGCCGATGATATCCGCCGCTCCGGCGCCACCGGGATTGCCGGCGTGCTGGCCCATGTGATCGGACTGGATATCCTGCAGACTGGCGCCACCGTCACCGAAGTGGCCATCCGCGGCTATAACCAGCCGCTAACGCCCCGGCTGCTAGTGCTGGTCAACGGCCGCCAGGTTTACATTGATATCTACGGCGCCACGGTCTGGTCGGCGCTGCCCGTCACCCTGCGCGAAATCCGCCAGATCGAAATTGTTCGCGGACCAAACAGTGCACTGTTCGGGTTCAACGCTGCCGGCGGCGTCGTCAATATCGTCACATGGAATCCGTTGCACGATGATGTGCGCGCGGTGACGGTCACGCGCGGCAACGGTGACCACGAAGCCGGTTCCGGCACCGCCACCATCCGGTTGGGCGACGGCACAGCCGTGCGCATGTCCGCGGACGGCCTGCGCGACGATGATTTCGTGTCAAACCAGGCCATCGCGAACCGTGTGGGCACACCGCATGTGGCGGAGCGGACATACGCCGCGGTCAGCCTGCATCAGGTGGTGCCGGACGGCGAGGCTGAATTGGAGGCTACGCATGTGAGCCTCGGCCAGCTTGAATTCCCTATCCTCG
>CAZZYR010000522.1:0-1904 GCA_964658235.1 uncultured Acetobacteraceae bacterium
CCGTAATCCACGGGGAGGACGGCGTAAGGGACGGGCGGGCCATTGCGGGCGAGGGTGATTCGGGGGCGCGCAGGCAGATCCGAGCGAGTTTCGATGGCGATGAGGGGAGCGGAGGGGTCCCGCCGGTCAATGACGGGGTAAGCGGTCAGTCCGCCTTGCAGGGTTAAGGCGGACTGGGCCGCGTCTATGCGGTAGTGGGTGGCGATGATGCCGTCTTCCATTGGCGGCGAGGGTAGGGGGGAGGGGTTGAAGAGGGGTAAAGGGGTCAGGCTAGGAGGGCGCTAGCGGGCAGGGCACGGCCTCCGCGGAGGAGTCGGTCGATCACCACATGATTTTCATCGATGTGGAAGGCGCCGGCGATACGCCGCTCGAAGCCGGTCACGCGGAGGCCTGGACGGACATCGTCGCGCCTGATGCCGCGTTCCGCGCGTATCGCTTTGGGTCGTGTGGCTGCGGCGTGGATGGCCGCGTCAAGCCCGGTCAAGCCCGGACATGACGGGGTCAGGCGTTGTCAGTCCACGGTGAGGACGATCTTGCCGATGTGGGTGCTGGTTTCCATGAGGCGGTGGGCGGCGGGGGCTTCGGCAAGGGGGAAGATGCCGTGGATGACGGGGGCGCACTGGCCGGCGTCGAGTTTCGGCCAGACCTGGGCACGCAGATCCGCGGCGATGGCGGATTTCTCCTTGGTGGTGCGCGGGCGCATGGTGGAGCCGGTGATGACGAGGCGTTTCATCATGACGAGCCGGATATCCAGGTCCGGATCCTTGGTGCCGCCCTGCACGGCAATGACGACGAGGCGGCCGTCCTTGGCGAGCACCTGCGTGTTGCGGGAGAGGTAGGTCCCGGCGACCATGTCCAGCACCACGTCCACGCCGCGGTTGCCGGTGAGTTCGTGGATGCGGGCGACGAAATCCTCCGTCTTGTAGTCGATGGCGGCTTCCGCGCCGAGGGCGACGCAGGCAATGCATTTGTCCGCAGAACCCGCGGTGGTGAAAACGCGGGCGCCGAAGGCCTTTGCGAGCTGGATGGCGGTGGTGCCGATGCCGCTGCTGCCGCCGTGGATGAGGACGGATTCGCCGGCGGTGAGGCGGCCGCCGCTGGGCAGCGTGTGGCCGAAGAGGTTGATCCAGACGGTGAAGAAGGTTTCCGGCAGGGCGGCGGCGCGGATTGCGTCGTATCCGGTGGGCCAGGGCAGGCATTGGCCGGCGGGCGCGAGGCAGTATTCGGCGTAACCGCCGCCGTTGACGAGCGCGCAGACGCGGTCCCCGACAGCGTGGGTGGCGACGCTGGCCCCGACGGCCGCGACCTGGCCGGCGACTTCAAGGCCGAGGATGGGGCTGGCGTTGGCGGGGGGCGGATAGAGGCCCTTGCGCTGCTGGACATCGGGCCGGTTTACGCCGGCGGCTGCGACGCGGATCAGGACGTCGCCGGGGCCGGGGGTGGGCACGGGGGCTTCCGCGACGTACATGGCGTCCGGGCCGCCCGGGGCGGTGATGGCGATGTGGCGCATGGTGGCGGGGAGGGTCATGGGCGGCGTGGTCCTTGCGTGCCAGCAGAGGCGGAGGGGTGATGGGGCGCCAAAGCGCGCCTCATCCTACATGATGCTGTTGCGGGGGGGAGAGACGGGGCAGGATGGAACGATGCCGCCGCCCGAGCCGATCTTGCTGGATGTTGCCCGGAGCCGGGGGGAACTGCGTCGCCGCCGGAGCCTGGGGGTCATGGCCGTGCAGGCGCCGCAGGCGCTGCGGGCGCTGGTGCGCGGGGACGAGATCTTCCTGGTGGTGCTGGCTGCCGTGCTGGGGGTCGCGGCCGGGCTGCTGGTGGTGGCGATGAACCAGTCCACGCAGCTGGCGCATGAGGTGCTGTATGGGCTGGCGGCGGGGCAGCGGCTGTCCGCTCAGGTG
>CAZZYR010000523.1:0-1897 GCA_964658235.1 uncultured Acetobacteraceae bacterium
TGGCCCCCGCGCTCGGCTGGGCTGTCTTCGCCACCCTCGCTTTGCCATGCCTGGATATTATGGGCTTCAGCCGGGCGCACATCCTGCTGCTGGCTTCACTGGCGTGCGGGCTCGCGGTCCTGTGCTGGCGTCCGCGTGCCGGCGCGGCGACGCCACGTTGGGGACTGGCCCTGGCCGCCGCCATCGCCGTGATGCCGGCGTTGGCCATCCTGCCCAAGCACGTCCCTGGCGGCATCCTGCTGGCGCCGCCGATGTTCGATCACGTGAAGATCGCGCTGGTGGATGCCATCCTGCGGGATGGCTTGCCGGTCCCCAACCCGTTCATTGGCCCGGCCAGCCCTGGCCACCTGGCGTATTATTACCTTTGGCACGCCGGCACCGCGATGCTGGCCGCCGCCCTGCACGTGAATGGCTGGACGGCGGAGGCGGCGATGACGTGGTTCACCGCCTTCGCGTCACTGACGTTGATGATGGGCGTGGCGGTGGCCTTGGGCGGCCGCGCGGTTGCGATGACTGCAACGGCATTGCTGGCGCTGCCGGGGTCGGTACGGCCGGTGCTGGACGCGCTGGC
Source organism: uncultured Acetobacteraceae bacterium (assembly GCA_964658235.1). Taxonomy (GTDB): domain Bacteria; phylum Pseudomonadota; class Alphaproteobacteria; order Acetobacterales; family Acetobacteraceae; genus BOG-908. Next base: position 572 of record CAZZYR010000523.1, read on the forward strand.
GGGTCAGGACGCCGTCAGCCGGATGGTGCCGCGCAGCGCTGATTTCGGCGGCTGGTTGAACCAATCCGCCTGGGTGCCGCAGCATCTGGCATCCGCATGCTGTGTGGTGCTGGCAGCGCTGCTGATGGTGCGTCTCGCTGAGGCAGGCACCGCGGTGGTGGCGGCCGCATTGGGCGTGGTGGTGGCGGCCGGGTTCGAGAGTTCCGTTTGGGTGGGCGGCATTGCCTTTGCGCTGGCCGGCGGGTCGCTTGGGCTGATCCTGTTGTGGCGCTTGCAGCGGGGTGGGGCGCTGGCGTTCCTGGCGCGCGGAGCTTGTGCCGCTCTGCTGGCGGCGATCCTGATGACGCCTTTCATCCGTGCGGAACTGAACGCGGCAAGCCTGCGCGGCGGCGGCGGGATTGCCGTGCTGCCCTATCCTGTCACGGGCGCGTTGTTCTCCGCCGTGTGGCGGCCCTTTGGGGATGTGATCGGTTTCTGGCCGCTGGTGGCGTTCGAACTGCCGGCTGTCCTGCCGTTGGGATTGGCGCTGCTGCTTCTGTCGCGCGCTTCCGCCAGGACTGGCCTGACGAGGCCGCTCGGCCTCGTGGCGGCCGCCTGTTTGTGCACCGCGTGGCTGCTGCGCAGCACGATCGACAATAATGATCTCGGCTGGCGTGCCGTGCTGCCGGCTGTGCTTCTGCTGGGCGCTTTTGCCGGCTGCGCGTTGGAGAATTGCGTGGCTGCCGGCCGCTGGAGCCTGCTGACTGTAGCCGCTTTCATTGCAGCGCTAGGCGTGCCGGACGCCATGCGCATGATGTTTGATTACGCCGGCGGCCAGCGCCCCGGCGACGCCCTTGCGTTGGCCGCCGCGGCGCCTGTTTGGCAGGCCGTTCGCCGCCATGCCGGCCCAGACGACCGGATTGCCAACAATCCTGATGACGCAGCCGCCGCCCTGCCATGGCCGGTGAATATCGCCTGGGCCACGCAATCGGACCGGCCATCCTGCTATGCCGGATGGGAGACGGTGCTGGCCTACGGGACATTGCCGAAGCCGGCACTGATCGAAACGGCATTGCGTTTCAAACGGGTCTTTGACGGCGACGCGCAGCCTGGGGACGTGGACCACATGGCGCGGATCGAGAATTGCGCCGTGGCCGTGGTGGTACCGGCGGATGGGGCTTGGGCGCACGATCCGTTTGCGGAAAGTGGCAGTTATGGTCTCGCGGAGGCACGGGAGGGGTGGAGGGTTTATCGGAAGAAGTAAGGAAGGCCTTCTTTTTAAAAAAGAAGCGAAAACTTTGGGGCTGGCGTAGATAGCGCAGAAAGGCGTTATCTCTCAGATGGTTA
>CAZZYR010000524.1:0-1895 GCA_964658235.1 uncultured Acetobacteraceae bacterium
GGGCAGGAAGAAGTAGCGATCGCACCACGCCTTGAACTCGTCGTAATAGGCCGGATCGTGGCGGTCGCAGGCGGCGCGGAAGCCCTCATGGAAGCTGGCGGCGTCGGCGCGGGCGGCCTCGGTCTCCAGGCGCATCGGCGTCAGGTCCCCGCCACCGCCGAACCAGCCCTTGGTGGTCACCAGCATGCGGGTGTTGAAATGCGCGGCCGGCACTTTCGGGCTGCGCATATGCGCCACCAGGCTGATGCCGCTGGCCCAGAAGCGGGGATCTTCCGCCGCCCCGGGGATCTGGGCGCGGAAATCCGGGCTGAATTCCCCCCACACGGTGGACACGTTGACACCGACCTTCTCGAACACCCGGCCCTTCAGCACGCTGATCACGCCGCCGCCGCCCTCGCTGCCGTCCTCGGTGGGCCGGCGCCAGGGCGTGCGTTCAAAACGCCCCGGCGCATGTTCGCCCGGCCCCTCGGCATCGATCGCCTCGAACGTGGCGCAGATCCGGTCGCGCAGCGACTCAAACCACGCCTGCGCCCGCGGCCGCAGCGCAGCATGGGGCGGTGGCTCGGCGCCCGCGATTAAAGAAGTCTTTGGCGAGGCTTGCGACATAGGCATCTGTTCCAATGTGACCGGTTGGCGGAACCATACGGGGCTGTGTTGCAGGGGCGAAGAGAGGCCCTTAGACTAACGTATCTGTCTACCGCCTTGGGCTTGTTACTCACGGCGCAGCGAAGGATCACGGGTCGATGGCGAATACCACAGCAGCCGTTGCCGGCCACCCACACGGCGCGGCCGCCGATATCGGGAAGCGCGACTTCCTTAAACTGGTCACGGTGGCCGGCGCGGCAATCGGCGTCGGTGCCATCGCCTGGCCGCTGATCGACAGCATGAACCCATCCAAGGATGTGCTGGCGCTGTCCTCCGTGGAGGCCGACCTGGCGCCGATCGCGGTCGGGTCCGGCATTACCATCGTCTGGCGCGGCAAGCCGATCTTCGTGCGCCACCGCACGCCGGTGGAGATCAAGTCCGCCGAGGACGTGGCGCTGAACCAGTTGATTGAGCCGCAATCGGACGCCGACCGCGTGAAGGCGGGGCATGCGGAATGGATCGTGCTGATCGGCATCTGCACCCATCTCGGCTGCGTTCCGCTGGGCAACAAGCCAACCGACCCGCGGGGCGAATGGGGCGGCTGGTTCTGCCCGTGCCACGGCAGCCAGTACGACACCTCCGGCCGCGTTCGGCACGGGCCCGCGCCCGCCAATCTGGCGCTGCCGCCCTATGCGTTCGAGACGGGCACCAAGATCAAGATCGGCTGAAGGACACAAGAGCATGGCCGGCCTGAACAAGAGCGAATTCACCAACCCCGTCATCAACTGGATCGACACCCGGCTTCCGGTGTTCACCATGATGACCAAGGAATATGGGGTGTTCCCGACCCCCCGGAATTTCAACTATTTCTGGAATTTCGGCGCCCTGGCGATGATCAACCTGATGATCATGATCGTCACCGGCATCTTCCTGGCGATGAACTACAATCCCACCACCGCCGGCGCATTCGACAGCGTGCAGCGCATCATGCGCGACGTGAACTATGGCTGGCTGATCCGCTATGTTCACATGAACGGTGCCTCGATGTTCTTCATCGTGGTCTACATTCATATGTTCCGCGGCCTGTATTACGGATCCTACAAATACCCGCGCGAATTGCTGTGGATGATCGGCGTCGTCATCCTGCTGCTGATGATGGCCACCGCGTTCATGGGTTACGTGCTGCCCTGGGGCCAGATGTCCTACTGGGGCGCCACCGTCATCACCAACCTGTTCTCCGCCATCCCCGTGATCGGCGAGAGCGTGGTGACCTGGCTGTGGGGCGGCTTTTCCGTCGACAATCCCACGCT
>CAZZYR010000525.1:0-1887 GCA_964658235.1 uncultured Acetobacteraceae bacterium
CGCCAGCAACAAGCCGGAGCGGCCGTCCTTCGGCGTCATGGCGTCCCTTCTGGCGCAGGGATACGACGTGGTGCCCGTCAATCCCGGCCTTGCCGGCCAGACGATCCACGGCCGCACGGTGGTGGCCTCACTGGCGGACGCGGTGCCGCTGGACATGGTCGATGTGTTCCGCGCGTCCGATCAGGTGGCGCCCGTGATGGACGAGGCCATCCGGCTGGGCGCGCGCACCGTGTGGCTGCAATTGGGCGTGATGGACAACGTCGCCGCCGAACGCGGCCGCGCGGCGGGACTGACCGTGGTGGTGGACCGCTGCCCGAAGATCGAAATCGCCCGGCTTGGCCTGCCGTAACGCTTGATTCAGAAATTTTCACATCCCTTCATTTCCCTGCCGCATCGCTGGCCACTACCGGGACGGCAGCCGTCGGCACTTCGCTGGCGGTGCAATGAAACGATCGGGAAATCACCATGCACATCACATTTCGCCGCGGCCTGATGGCCGCCGCCCTGCTGCCCGCTTTGTGGGGCAGCGCCGCCCTGGCCGGCACCACCACGCTGACGCTCACGCGCAACGCGCTGACCAATGTCAGCGATTCCGCCGGCCTCACCCAATACGAGGCTGGAACCGTGGCCAAGGCCAACGGCAGCGCCATCGGCTATTACAATATCAGCCGCCGCGTCACGACGGGCTTCTCCGGCCCGCTGAACACCGCGGCTGAAACGATCACCTTGGTCCTGGCGGCCAGCGCATCAGCGCCTTTGAACAACATCACTGTTGAAGGCTCGCATAGTTTCGACTCCGGCGCGTTCCTCGGCGGCGTCAGCGCGGCGTCCAGCAAATACCACTTCGCCGTCGGCGGCGCGGCGGTGGGCGCGGCCGGTTCCTCGGAGACGCTGAAGCTCACCTGGACCGGCAGCACCGTCTTCCCGTGATCCAGCGCCCTTGTCCCGGCCGCCGGCCAAGCGCGCGGGACAAGGGCGGATGGGTGCTTCGCCGGCGCCAGGTGGGGTAAGCCGGCGGGGTTGGGCGGGGCAGCGGAAACACCGCCGCTCCGCCCGCAACCGGGTCGGCTTGAACCCGCCGGCCAGAACTGCCACGTCTTCGGCCTCAAACGGCCAGAAGGCTCAACCCATGACACCCGAAGAACGCGACATCATCGGCCGCTTCATCGCGCGCGTCGGCGGCGCCCAGCAGAGCGGCATATCCGGCAGTGTTCCGGCAACCCAAGCCAGCCTGCCGCCGATCGATCAGGAAGCGGACCGCTTTATCAACGACCAGTTCAACGCCAACCCCGCCGCGCGCTACCGCATCACCCAGATGGCATTCGTGCAAGAAGTGGCGCTGGCGGAGGCGCAAAACCGCATCAAGCGGCTGGAATACGATCTTCAGCAAACGCAGATGCAGGCCCAATCCCAGGCCCAGCAATCCCAGCAGGGCGCGCGGCCGGGTATCTTCGGCGGCCTGTTCGGCGGCGGGCAAAGCCGGCCCCAGCAATCCTACCAGCCGCAATACGCGCCGCCGCCGCCCCAGCCTTCCTACCCGCCCGGCTACCAGCCCGGCATGTTCGGCGGCGGCGGCTCCGGCTTCATGGGTTCCGCTTTGGGCACCGCGGCCGGCGTGGCCGGCGGCGTGCTGGCAGCCGAAGCCATCACCAGCATGTTCAGCGGCGGCCATGGCGGCTTCGGCGGCGGTGGCTTCGGGGGTGGCGGCTATGGCGGCGGCTTCGCCGGCGGCGGCGAGGTTATCAACGAGACAACGGTCAACAATTACGGCCCGCAGGATGGCGGCGGCGGTGGCGGCAACGATCCCTGGGCCGGCGGCGGCGGCACCCCCGATGCCGGCACAGCCGATCCCTGGGCCGGCGGCGGCGGTGGCGGTGACGCCGGTGG
>CAZZYR010000526.1:0-1885 GCA_964658235.1 uncultured Acetobacteraceae bacterium
CGGTGGCGACGATGCGGCCGCCGCCGTCGCCGCCTTCGGGGCCAAGGTCGATGACGTGGTCGGCGGTTTTGATGACTTCGAGATTATGCTCGATGACGATGACGGTGTTGCCGGCGTCGACCAAAGCATGGAGAACTTCGAGGAGTTTGCGGATGTCTTCGAAATGCAGGCCGGTGGTGGGCTCATCCAGGATGTAGAGGGTGCGGCCGGTGGGGCGTTTGGCGAGTTCCTTGGAGAGTTTGATGCGCTGGGCTTCGCCGCCGGAGAGGGTGGTGGCCTGCTGGCCGAGATGGATGTAGCCGAGGCCGACTTTCTGCAGGATGCTGAGACGGTCGTGGATTTTCGGGACGGCGGAGAAGAAGATTTTGGCTTCATCGACGGTCATGTCGAGGACGTCCGCGATGGATTTTTCCCGGAATTTCACTTCCAAGGTTTCGCGGTTGTAGCGTTTGCCTTTGCAGGTGTCGCAGGTGACGAAGACGTCGGGCAGGAAGTGCATTTCGATTTTCAGCAGGCCGTCGCCCTGGCAGGCTTCGCAGCGGCCGCCTTTGACGTTGAAGCTGAAGCGGCCGGCTTTATAGCCGCGGGTGCGGGCTTCCGGCATTTCCGAGAACCAGTCGCGGATGGGGGCGAACAGGTCGGTGTAGGTGGCGGGGTTTGATCGGGGCGTGCGGCCGATGGGGGATTGGTCGATGTCGATGATTTTGTCGAGCTGTTCCAGGCCCTCGAGTTTCTCGAAAGCGGAGGGGACTTCGCCGGAGCCCATCAGGCGGCGGGAAATGGCTTTGTAGAGCGTGTCGATGACAAGCGTGGATTTGCCGCCGCCGGAGACGCCGGTGATGCAGGTGAAGACGCCGAGCGGGAAGGTGGCGGTGACGTTTTTCAAGTTGTGGCCGGTGGCGCCGATGATTTTTATGTTCCGGTTCCTTTGCACCGGCCGGCGCGGGGCGGGGATGGGGATGGAACGGCGGCCGGAGAGGTAGTCGCCGGTGATGGATTTGGGGTTGGCTTCGACCTCGGCCGGGGTTCCTTCCGCGATAACATAGCCGCCATTGGCGCCGGCTTGCGGGCCCATATCGATGAGGTGGTCGGCGGCGCGGATGGCGTCTTCGTCGTGTTCCACCACCAGCACGGTGTTGCCGAGATTGCGCAGGCGGCGAAGGGTGCCGAGCAGGCGTTCATTGTCGCGCTGGTGCAGGCCGATGGAGGGTTCGTCCAGCACGTAGAGGACCCCGGTGAGGCCGGAGCCGATTTGCGACGCCAGCCGGATGCGCTGGCTCTCGCCACCGGAGAGGGTGGCGGAGCCGCGGGCCAAAGTGAGGTAGGTGAGGCCGACATCGACCAGAAATTGCAGCCGCTCGTTGATTTCACGCAGGATGCGCCTGGCGATTTCGAGACGTTGCGGGGTCAGGGTGGCGGCGACGGTGCCGAACCAGTCGCGGGCTTTGTCGATCGAGAGCTCGGCCACCTCGGCGAGGTTTTTGTGGGCGATTTTTACCGCCAGCGCCTCGGGTTTCAGGCGGGCGCCGTGGCAGACCGCGCAGGGCCGTTCGGACTGGTAGCGGGAGAGTTCCTCGCGCACCCATGCGGAATCGGTCTCCCGGATGCGGCGTTCGAGGTTTTTGATGACGCCTTCGAAGGGTTTTTTCACTGAGTAAGCGCGCGAAGCGTCTTTATAAGTGAGTTCGACGATGTCCTTGCCGGTGCCGTAAAGGATGGCCTCGCGGACGTCCTCGGGCAGGTCCTCCCAGGCGGTATTCATTTTGACTTTAAAATGTTTGGCCAGGCTGGCCAGGGTCTGGTCGTAATAGGGGGATTGCGCGTTGGCCCAGGGCAGGATGGTGCTCTCGTTCAAGGCGCGCTGTTCATCGGGGACGACCAGATG
>CAZZYR010000527.1:0-1883 GCA_964658235.1 uncultured Acetobacteraceae bacterium
CCTGGTTCACCGCCTTGCCCGCGGACGCGCAAGCCGCCGCCGCGAAAAAGCTCGCCTCCCTGCTGGAAAAAGAAGGCGTGGCCCTGGATATCGGCGCCTATCGCGATGCACCGCCGGGCCTGCGCATCTGGGGCGGCGCCACGGTGGAAACATCAGACATCGAAGCTTTGCTGCCCTGGCTGGACTGGGCCGCCGCTCAGGTTGAAGCCGAAAACATCAAGACTGCAGCGGAGTAGATCGCATGCCCAAGGTTCTCATCTCCGACCAGCTCTCCCCTGAAGCGGTCGCCATCTTCCACAACCGCGGCATCCAGGTGGACGTCAAACCCGGCCTCACCCCAGCCGAACTCCGCGCCATCATCGGCGACTATGACGGCCTCGCCATCCGCTCCGCCACCAAGGTCACCAAGGAACTGCTCGACGTCGCCACCAACCTGAAAGTGGTCGGCCGCGCCGGCATCGGCGTGGACAACGTGGATCTGAAATCCGCCACCGCCCGCGGCGTCATCGTGATGAACACGCCGCACGGCAACTCCATCACCACCGCCGAGCACGCCATCGCCATGATGTTCGCGCTCGCCAGGCAGATCCCCGAAGCCACCGCGTCGACCAAGGCCGGCAAGTGGGAAAAGAACCGCTTCATGGGCACCGAGCTCACCGGCAAAACCCTCGGCCTGATCGGCGCCGGCAACATCGGCAGCATCGTCGCCAACCGCGCGCAAGGCCTGCACATGCGCGTCATCGCGTTCGACCCCTACCTCTCCGAAAAACGCGCGCTGGACATGGGAGTCGAGAAACTCGAGCTGGACGACCTCCTCGCCCGCGCCGATTTCATCACGCTCCACACGCCGATGACGGACGCCACCCGCAACATCCTCAACGCCGCCGCTTTGGCCAAAACCAAGCGCGGCGTTCGCATCATCAACTGCGCCCGCGGCGGCCTGATCGACGAAGCCGCGCTCGCCGAGGCCATCGCCTCCGGCCAGGTCGGCGGCGCCGCCCTGGACGTGTTCGAAACCGAACCTGCAAAATCCAGCCCGCTCTTCGGCCTGGAAAACGTCGTCTGCACCCCGCATCTCGGCGCCTCGACCAACGAGGCGCAGGAAAACGTCGCTCTGCAAGTCGCCGAGCAGATCAGCGACTTTCTGCTCACCGGCGCTGTCACCAACGCCATCAACACCGCCTCCGTTAGCGCGGAGGACGCCCCGCGCCTCAAGCCTTACATGGAGCTCGTCAACTTCCTCGGCGGCTTCGCCGGCCAGCTCACCCACGCGCAGGACGGCGTCATCCGCAAGATCGCCATCGATTACGAAGGCGCCGTCGCCGCGCTCAACAAGAAACCGCTTACCGCCGCCGCCCTGGCCGGCCTGCTCACCCCTGTCCTCTCCGGCGTCAACATGGTCAATGCCCCCGTTGCCGCCCGCGAACACGGCATAGACGTGTCCGAAACCATCCACGACGGCCCGAGCGAATACCAGACCCTCATCCGCATCACCGTCACCACGGACCGCGGCGCCCGCTCCGTCGCCGGCACCCTCTTCGCCGGCAACAAGCCGCGCCTGGTGGAAATCAAGGGCATCAAGGTGGAAGCAGATTTCGCGCCCCACATGCTGTATGTCACCAACCAGGACAGGCCAGGTTTCATCGGCAAGTTCGGCGAAACCCTCTCCCGCCACGGCATCAACATCGCCACCTTCCACCTCGGCCGCGCGTCGGCCGGCGGCGACGCCATCTGTCTGGTTTCCGTGGACGGCGACGTCAGCGAGAGCGTCCTTGCCGAAGTCCGCGCGCTGCCCTTGGTGATGCAGGCGAGCGTGTTGGCGTTTGCGTAAGGAAGAAAGCAGTTCTTTTTTGAAAAAAAGAACCAAAAAACTTTTATCAATT
>CAZZYR010000528.1:0-1847 GCA_964658235.1 uncultured Acetobacteraceae bacterium
GCGTCACCTCAAGCCGGTCCACGTCGATGACGGACATGTCGTTGGACAGGCCGTTGGCCGTGTATAGGAACTTCTGGTCGGGCGAAAAATCGTTGTGCCAGACGCGCTGGCCGACGAGGAGGTATTTCTTCACCTCGAAGGTTTGCGGATCGATGACGGCGACGCGGTTGGCGGGGCCGAGATCGACGAAGGCGTATTTGCCGTCCGCGGTGAGGTTGATCCCCACGGCTTGGATGGCGGCTTTCGGCACCTCCGGCAGGTCGAAGGTGATGGTCTTGATGATGGCGTGGGTGTGCGCGTCGATCACCGCCACGCGGCCGGCGACTTCGGAGGAGACCCAGACGCGGGCGCCATCCTTGGTGAACACGGCGAAGCGCGGACGGGTGCCGACGAGAACGCTGGCGACAACCTTGTGGGTGGCGATATCGATGAAATGCGCCATGCTGGTGGTCTCGGACGTGCAGAGCGCGGTGGTGCCGTCCGGGCTGACGGCCATGCCCTCCGGCTCCACGCCGACTGGGATCTCCGACGTGATGCGGCCCTGCGCGATGTCCAGCACGGAGACCTGGCTGTTGTCTTCATTGGCCACGTATAGGGTTTTTCCGTCGTGACTGAGGGCCATGTATTCCGGATCGGGGTTGCTGGGCAAGGTTCGCGTGACGGTCAGCGTCGCGAGATCCAGCACCTCGATGTGGTCCGCGTCCGACGTGCAGATGTAGAGCTGCTTGCCGTCTGCGGACAGCACGATGCCGCGCGGCCGCGCGCCGACATCGATGGTGTTGGTGATCTTCAAGGTGGCGCCGTCAAGAACGGTGATCGTGTTGTCTTTTTCGTTGCTGACGAAGATGCGGAAGGCGGATGCGTGCTGTGGAAAAAAGAGCAAGGCAAGCAAGAAGTTCTTTTTTGAAAAAAAGAACCAAAAAACTTTTTTCAGTGCTATCGCGGACTCATGGACAAAAGTTTTTTGCTTCTTTTTTTCAAAAAAGAAGGCCTTCCTTACTTCCCGCATTGCGTCTCCGGTTCGTCTATCCCAAGGGAGTCGAGATCGTTTTTCTCATGCAGAAATCCCGGCTGCGGCGATATGGACACCAGGGAGCGATCGTCCGCAAGGAGCACCGGCTGGCGCAGCTGGCCGTCCCAGGGGCGGAAGCTGAATTGGGGTCCCTTGTAGCCGGACAACGCGAAGTCCGGGCCGTGGAGATAGGCGATGATCTTCGCGGGGTCCGTGCTGGCGCTGCGGGTGGCGGCTTCGCCGAGGGCGCGGACGGCGAGCCAGGCGCCGTAATCGGGGATGGTCATCATGCGGCCGGTGGCGCGGTGGAAGCGGGTTTGGAGCTGGGTGCTGGCGTATTCGTCCATGACGGGGGACCAGGCGGCGGGGACCAGGCCCGCGGTGCCGGCGATGGGGCGTGGCGTGGCGGTGCGGAAGGACAGGTCCTGGCCGAAATGCTGGGCGGCGTCGGCGACGACGAGGACGTCGTAGGAGACGCCCTGGGTGGCCTGCTTGACCTCGTCATTGACCTGGGCGTGGCCGGTATCGGCCTGCTGGGCGGCGGGGTTGAAGGTCCAGGGGCGGTCGGCCTGGATGGTGATCTGGAATTTCTCGGCCGCCGCGCGGAAGGCGGCGGCGGAGAGCGCGTCTTCGGGGTCCTTTCCGGTGAGGAGGAGGATGCGGCGCCAGTCCTTGGCGACGAGGTATTGCATGAGCGCGTCGGCGAGCATGGCGCGGCTGGGGAGGGTGTGGAGCGTGTTGGCGCGGCAGTCCTGGGCGCGAAGGCGATCGTCGGCGCTGGTGGCGTCCAGGATGACGGCGGCGGCGGCACCCGGGGTGTCCGCGAGGCGGAGGA
>CAZZYR010000529.1:0-650 GCA_964658235.1 uncultured Acetobacteraceae bacterium
CGTGCGCCGCGCCGTGGTCGTGCTGATGCTGATCGCGATGTCGTCGGGGCTGGTGTTCAATGCCTATACGATCTTGTTGCCAAAGCTGTTGCAGGAGCGGCTGGCGGGGAACGAGTCGCTGTTGCCGCTGGTGGGGTTGGCGGGGGTTTCGATCATCACCAGCGCCACGCGGCCCTGCACCATGGCGGATTGCGCGGCGGCGCCTATCTCAGCCGCGTCCAGCGCGTCCGTGATCGCGACGGGGATGATGCCGAAGGCGGCCAAATGGGTGTGGAGCAGGCCGTCCGTGCCGCCATAGAGCGGTTTGGTGTGCAGCACGGTGTCGCCGGGGCGGAGGAAGACCTGGGTGATGGCGTTGATGGCGGCCATGCCGCAGTTGAAGACGGCGGCGTCCTCCGCCCCGTCCAGCACGGCCATGCGGGTTTGCAGCATGGTGGCGTTCGGGTGGTCCAGGCGGGAATAGATGTAGCTGAAATCTTCGTCCGAGGGTTCCGGCGGTGTGGGGCGGAAATAGGCGGCGTGGACGTCCTTCGCGTGCTGGGCGCTGCGGTAGGCGAAGGTGGAGGAGGCGAAAAGAGGGGGTTTGACGGCGCCGTGGTGGTCCGCCGCGCGGTATCCGGCGCTGATGGTTTGGGTGTTGCGGTGGAGGG
>CAZZYR010000529.1:693-1847 GCA_964658235.1 uncultured Acetobacteraceae bacterium
TTGCTTCTTTTTTTCAAAAAAGAAGGCCTTCCTTTTTACTCCATCAGCTCCAGCGCCCGCGACGCCTCCTGGCAGTACCAGTTTGTAAAGCGGCCGACGAGGGCTTCGGCTTCTTCCGAGTAAGGGCCTGGGATGTAGCCGACGGAGTTGACGCCGCGCTGGTTGTTCTCGACCAGCTCGATGTCCTGTTTGTTGGTGGTGAGCCAGAGGGCGACGAGGTTTTCCAGGTGGTAGTCCCTGCCCTCCTCGGCGTCCTTGTGGACGAACCATTTCGTGGTGACGAGGGTCTCCTGCGGGCCGGTAGGCTCCGCGGTGAAGACGAAGACGTGGTCCGCGAGGGCGTGGCAAAAGTAGTTCGGCTCGCCGGCCCAGCGGACGGAGCCGATGTCCCCGTGTTCGCGATCCACCATGAGCCGGCTGACGGCGTGCTTGCCGTCCATGGTCATGGAGAGCACGCCCTCGTTGAGCGGAAAGCGGACGGCGCCCCACCAATCGCCGAGGGTGGGGCCGACGGGGAGGCCGGCCTGGGCCATGCGGGCGTTGAAGCGGGCGGTGCGGCCGGCTTCGTCGTCTTCGAAATGGGCGCGGACTTCCACGGGGAAGGTGAGCGCGAGGTCAGGATGGCGGGCGGCGCAGTGGTAGCACTCGCGGGCGTTCTCCATCACCAGCTTCCAGTTGGCCTTTTCGATGAAGACCTGCTCGTGGGCGAGCTTGGCATTGGGGAGATCGTGCGGGGCGAGCAGCGGGGCGAGGCCGTCGGCGAAGTCGTCGAAGGGTGGCGGGTCGTCCGAGAGGCAGACATAAAGACAGCCGGCGACGTTGCGGAGCTGGATTGGCTTCAGCGCGTGGTCGTCCGGGTTGAAGCCCTCCTGCATGCGGCGGGCGCTGATGAGCTTGCCGGTGAGGTCGTATGTCCATTGGTGATAGGGGCAGACGAGAACCTGGCGCTGGCTGCGGCCAGGGGCGCACACCATGGCGCCACGGTGGCGGCAGGAGTTGTGGAAGCCGCGCAGCGCGCCGGTCTTGTCGCGCAGGACAACGACGGGGGACTGGCCGACGGTGAAGGCCAAGGCGGCGCCGGGGGCGGGGAGTTCGGACTCGAAGCAGGCGAGCACCCAGGCGCGCGCGAAGATGGCGCGCAGATCGAAATCGAA
>CAZZYR010000530.1:0-1846 GCA_964658235.1 uncultured Acetobacteraceae bacterium
GAACCAAAAAACTTTTATCAGCGCTATCGCGGACTCAGGAGACTAAAGTTTTTTGCTTCTTTTTTTCAAAAAAGAAGGCCTTACTTCCCCGTAAACTCTGCCGGCCTTTTCTCCACAAAAGCCGCCATCCCCTCCGTCTGATCCGCCAGCGCGAACATCGCGTGGAACACCCGGCGCTCAAACAATACACCTTCCGCCAGCGTCGTCTCGAACGCGCGCGCCACCGCCTCCTTCGCCATCCGCGCCACCGGCAGGCTCATCCCCGCGATCACCTTTGCCGTCGCCATTGCGTCCGCCATCAGCTCGGCGGCGGGGACAACGCGCGCCACCAAACCTGCACGTTCGGCCTCAGCCGCGTCCATCAGCCGCCCGGTCAGGCACATCTCCATCGCCTTCGCCTTGCCCACCGCCCGCGTCAGGCGTTGGCTGCCGCCCATGCCCGGAATCACGCCAAGCTTGATTTCCGGCTGGCCGAACTTTGCGGTGTCTGACGCCAGGATGAAATCGCACATCATGGCCAGCTCGCACCCGCCACCCAGCGCAAAGCCGGACACCGCCGCAATCACCGGCGTACGCACCCGCCCCACCGCGTCCCAGCCGGCAAACCAGTTCGCCGCATTCATCTCGTCATAGCTGTGCGGCTGCATCTCCTTGATGTCCGCGCCCGCCGCGAACGCCTTTTCGTTGCCCGTGATCACGATGCATCCCACCCCGGGATCGGCATCGAATGCCGCGAGTGCACTGCCCACCTCCGCCATCACCGTCAGGTTCAGCGCGTTCAGCGCCTTCGGACGGTTCAGCGTCAGCAGCGCCACGCGCCCCTGCATCTCCGTCAGGATCGTCTGATAGCCGATCATGCCGCGCCTCCCGCGGACCGTGCGCGTATGGCGCGGATCACGCCGGAGAAATCCGCGCTGCCTTTTCCGTCCGCATCCAATGCCGCGAAGATGTCCGCCGCATGCGCGCCCAGCGCCGCATCCGCCCCCACGCTGCGCGCCGCGTCCTGCGCCAGCCGCAAATCCTTCAGCATCAGCGCCGCGGCAAACCCCGCCTGATACTCCCGGTTCGCTGGGCTGGCCGGCACCGGCCCGGGCACCGGACAATTCGTCGTCAGTGCCCAGCATTGCCCGGAGGACGTGGACGCCACATCAAACAAAGCCTGATCGGACAGGCCAAGTTTGGACGCCAGCACGAACGCCTCGCTGACCGCGATCATGGAAATGCCCAGGATCATATTGTTGCAGATCTTCGCGGCCTGGCCGACGCCCGCGCCGCCGCAATGCACGATCTTCCTACCCATCGCCTCCAGCACCGGCTTGCCGCGCGCGAAAGCCGCTTCAGTGCCGCCAGCCATGAACGTCAGCGTCCCTGCCGCCGCGCCGCCGGTCCCGCCGGACACCGGCGCATCCAGCGCCAGCATGCCTGCCGCCTCCGCCATGCCATGCGCGGCGCGCGCGCTCTCCACGTCGATCGTCGAGCTGTCGATAAACAGCGTGTCTGGCGCTACATTTTTCATCACCTGCTCATAAACACCCAACACGTGGCGGCCCGCCGGCAGCATGGTGATTACCACCTCGGCACCGCGCGCCGCATCCGCCGCGCTAGCAGCCGATGCAACGCCGTCCACCGCCACCCCGGACAGATCATGGCCGCGCACGCTGTGGCCGGCGCGGGCAAGATTGGCCGCCATGGGGGCACCCATGTTGCCCAATCCGATGAATGCTACGTTCATAGATAAACTCTCCAAGAAAGCGGTTCTTTTTGAAAAAGAACCAAAAACTTTTGTCAGTGCTGTCGCGAACCCAATGGATAAAAGTTTTTTTGCTTCTTTTTTTTCAAAACAGAA
>CAZZYR010000531.1:0-1841 GCA_964658235.1 uncultured Acetobacteraceae bacterium
AGGTTTAGCGTCGGCGGGGCGATGCCGTCGCGGATGGCGAGGATGGAGAAGATCGCCTCGATGGCGCCGGCGGCGCCAAGCAGGTGGCCGGTGGCGGATTTGGTCGAGGACATGGCGATGGTTTTGGCGGAATCGCCGAACATGTTTTCGACGGCTTCGAGTTCCAGATCGTCGCCCATCGGGGTGGAGGTGCCGTGGGCGTTGACGTATTGCACGTCCGCCGGCGCCAGGCCGCCGTTTTTGAAGGCGGCCTTCATGGCGCGGAAGGCGCCGTCATGGTGTTCGGCGGGGGCGGTGATGTGGTGGGCGTCGCCGGACATGCCGTAGCCGCCGACCTCGGCGTAGATTTTGGCGCCGCGGGCTTTCGCGTGCTCGTATTCTTCGAGGAAGACGATGCCAGCACCTTCGCCCATGACGAAGCCGTCGCGGTCTTTGTCCCAGGGGCGGGAGGCTTCGGTGGGGCGGTCGTTGAAGCCGGTGGATAGTGCGCGGGAGGCGCAGAATCCGGCAATGCCGAGCGGGCAGACCGCGGCCTCGGCGCCGCCGGCAACCATGATATCCGCATCGCCAAGGGCGATCAGCCGCGCTGCGTCGCCGATGGCATGGACGCCGGTGGCGCAGGCGGTGACGGCGGAATGATTGGGGCCTTTCAGGCCGTATTTGATGGAGACATGACCGGAGATCAGGTTGATCAACGCCGAGGGGATGAAAAAGGGCGAGAGCCGCTTGGCTTTGCCGCTGGCGACGAGGACGGCGCCGTCAGCGATTGCCTGCAGGCCGCCGATGCCGGAGCCGATCATCACGCCGGCGGCGTAACGCTCTTCTTCGGTTTCAGGCTGCCAGCCGGAATCCTCAAACGCTTCGGTGGCCGCGACCATGCCGAGATGGATGAAGCGGTCCATCTTTTTGAGGTCCTTGACGGGGATCCATTCGGCGAGGTCGAGCTTGCCGTCGGCGCGCAGGCCGGGCGGGACCTGGCCGGCGACCTTGGCGGTCAGTTCGGCGGTGTCGAAGGATTGGATGGCGGTGATCCCGGATTCGCCGTTGATCAGACGCTTCCATACATGTTCGACGCCGATCCCGAGCGGGCTGACGATTCCCATGCCGGTGATGACGACACGACGCATGACTTGCTGCTCCTGGACGGCGCTAGCCGGTTTTTACTCGGCTTTTTGCTTCTCGATATAGTCGATCGCGTCTTTGACGGTAGTGATTTTTTCAGCGGCGTCTTCCGGAATTTCCACGCCGAAGGCTTCTTCGAAGGCCATCACCAATTCGACCGTATCGAGGCTGTCGGCGCCCAGATCGTCAATGAAAGAGGCATCCGAGGTCACCTTGGCCTCATCGACGCCCAGATGCTCGACAACAATTTTTTTAACCTTGTCGGCGATTTCAGTCATTCAGTTTCACTTTCCTGCATCTTGTGTGGTGTCGGACCTTAAGGAAAAACCCGCGGTCTGGGGAAAAATAGGGGTAACGGTTCGTCAGAGCCGCGCTTAGCATGGTTTTTTGCGACACGCCAATACGGGGTTAACGGAAAACGACCACGGCGAAGACGATGACGATCATCAGCACGGCCGGGATCTCGTTGACCATTCGGTAAAACTTCTCCGGCTTCACATTGGCGTCGTTCAGGAAGTTCTTGCGCCATTTGGAGCAGGCGCCGTGGAAGCCGCTCATCAGGATGACGCAGAGCAACTTGGTCCACCACCAGGCGGCATGCCAGTCGACCGCGCCCGGGGTGAGGATGAGGAGGATGCCGAAGCTCCAGGTGGCAAGCATGGCGGGGGTGGTGATCTGTTTGAGCAGGCGGCGCTCCATGACCTTGAAGCGGGCGGATT
>CAZZYR010000532.1:0-1835 GCA_964658235.1 uncultured Acetobacteraceae bacterium
CGGATCACCGCCTGGAGGATCGGGTGCAGCAGCTCTCCGCGCTGCAAACCCGCCTGGAGGGGCTGGAGACCAGCCGGCAGACGCACCGCGCGGAGAATTGGGCGGGTCTCGTCAAAACCTACGAAGCGATGAAGCCGCGCGAGGCGGCGGCGATTTTCGATGCGCTGGACATGCAGGTTCTGTTGCAGGTGCTGGACCGCATGCAGGAGCGCCGCGCGGCACCCGTGCTGGCCGCCATGCAGCCGGACCGCGCCAGGCTGGTGACGCAGATGCTGGCGGAAATGCGCACGCGCAGCACCGCGCCGCCGGAACCGGCGCCAGCCACAACTCCCCCCAAAGGATAGGTTTTGCCAATGACAATCGACAAGTCCATGAATGTTCTGATCGTCGATGACTACAAGACAATGTTGCGGATCATCCGCAACCTGCTCAAGCAGATCGAATTCAACAATGTCGAGGAAGCTTCGGACGGCGCCGAAGCTCTGGGAAAGCTCCGCACCGGCAATTTCGGCCTGGTCATCAGTGACTGGAATATGCAGCCGATGACAGGGCTGGAACTGCTGCAGGAGGTCCGCCAGGACATAAGGCTGAAAACCTTGCCGTTCATCATGATTACCGCGGAAAGCAAGACGGAGAACGTGGTGGCGGCCAAGCAGGCCGGCGTGTCGAACTACATCGTCAAGCCGTTCAATGCGGAAACGTTGCGTGAAAAGATCGAAAAGGTGTTGATGCATGCATGAACCTGCGGGCTTCCCCCTTCGGCTTGGCAAGTTGGCCAGCTACTATCCAGAGACCGATCCGGAAAGGATAACTGAAATGGTGCGCTCCGTGCTTGGCACCGCGCGTGCCGACATGACACCGAGCGAGGCGGCGCTGCTCGCCGAGATCGAGGACCTGGCCGCAACCGTTGCCGGCGCGCGCGCGGAGATCGCCGCCGTCGGCGCGGACGACATCACCGCGAGCCACATCTCCTCGGCCAATGACGAGCTGGACGCCATCGTCGTGCACACCGCCGCCGCCACGGACGGCATCCTGGAAGCCTGTGAGCAACTGGAAGCGATGATGTCCCGGCTGGCCGGTGACGAAGCACGCACCTTGCAGGATTGCGTCACGCGCATCTACGAGGCGTGCAGCTTCCAGGACATCACCGGCCAGCGAATCACCAAAGTCGTCGGCGCGCTTCAGGCAATCGAACGCAAGGTCAAGCACATGATCGTGGTGTTCGCGCCGCAAACCCCGGTCAGCGACATCGTGATGAACAAGGACGTGCCCGCGGAGCTGCTCAACGGTCCCCAACTGCCGGCCAGCGCCATGGACCAGTCGGACATCGATGCGTTGCTGGCCAGCTTCGATTGAGACGGACCGGCGCCCAACGCGCCTGACAAATCTTGCGCGTCTGGGCGGCCGCCTGCGTCCGCCAGGTGCCGCGGCGCTGGCCGCGTGGTGCCTCACCGTCACGCTCTGCGCGGCGCAAACGCCGCACGCGCCAGCCGCGCCGCAAGCGACCACTCTCCTCCGGGTGGACCGGATGCGCCATGGCCAGGCGGACCGGGTCGTCATCTGGCTGAAGCGCGGTGCCCCCTTCGCGGCCCACCAGCAGGGCAACGACCTGATGCTGGATCTTCCCCCTTCGGCAAGCCTCTCTCCAGGCACAGGCGCGCCTGCCGCAACACCCGGTCAGGCTAGCAAATGGGTTCAAGGCATTGACAGCGCGCCGGGCTCGGCCGCCGGGCGGCTGCGCCTGGCCCCCGGTGCTCGCCCGCGCGTCTGGCCGTGGCCGGACCGCGTGGTGATCGACGTGGACGACACCCAGCCAGTCCTCCGTCAGGGACAAT
>CAZZYR010000533.1:0-1826 GCA_964658235.1 uncultured Acetobacteraceae bacterium
GAAGTCGCGCGCCTGCGAGGCTGCGACGGCTGATGTCGATTCTGGCCGATCACGTATCATCAAATGCGGATATCCCCCGGCTCAGTCATCTGACCAAGAACACCGTGCAGCGCATCCTGTTGCTGATGTACAGAACACCGGATTACAAGACAGTCCGGCAGGTCTGGCCTTGAGCCAGGACCTGCAACGGCGTTTCGCAACGGCCCCAAGTCTATCGGGAGCCCTGTTCGGTTCTGTCGGGCCGTCTTCAAGCCTTCGCAGCCGGCTACTCTCCGTGTCCGACAGGCTGGAGCAATTGCCCGTCGAGGGGCATTCATCGCAATCAGACCCGGCACATTCCCGGTTTTTCAAGCCTTACCCCACCAACATCTGGAAGCAGGCCCATGGCTACACGATTGAGGAACCTGACGATCAAGCGCGAGGAGGCAGACGCGCCGCACGTGGAAAAGGCCACATTGCCCTTGCTGGCGTCATGCACGTTCTGTGATGACGTGCGGCAGGAGGCGAATGGAAAGCTACTCATGATCGGCTGCTACCCGGGGAACGTGATCGTGGCGAACCCGGTGCATCCGATCACGCAGCTATGGCTGTTCACAAAGCTGATGTGGCAGAATGATTTCGACGCGACGGGGTTGCGCGTTCGGGTGGATCTCATGGCGCAGGGCACTGCCTATATGGACGTGATCGCCAACCCCGGCGTCAACGATGCGCTTGCGCGCACTGCAACATGCATTTGGCCATTGCGTCTTCTGCCACTGCGCGCTGGCGATCTGTTCCGGGTCTCCTTGGAGCAGGGTCATGTGAATTTACCGTGCGGCGAGCTTCTGGCGATCGAACCGGCGACAGGAACATGCCACTGATGCCAGGGGGCAGGCGATTGCTGAGCGGTGTAGGTTTTACGTACGCCGTCTATCCAGGTGAGCCCTTTTGCCATTGAGATCGTTGCGGTTGCAGCAGCAGATCTGTTGCGTGGTTGACTTCAAACCGCGGGACGATCGAAACCATGAATACCCGCAGCGGCCGTCAGGTCTTGCGACGCCGGTTTTATTGCGTGAACGAAGCTAATGCCTTGGCCACGTCGATTGAACCCCAGCCGGTGCAATTGTCGTAGCCCTTGCCGGCGGTGTAGCCCTTGCCACCGGAATTGTTGTTGCCGCTCACCACATCGTGGTAAATCTTCCCGGCCTCGCCGAGCTTGTAGAGCCGCGGGTTGAGGAAGCCGAGGCGCGGCTTGCCGGCCGCCACGCGGTCGCCATTAAAGATGGAAATCCAGCTTGCCCATATGGGTGATGACGCGCTGGTGCCGCCAATGGCGAACCACCCGCCTATAGCGGACGAATAAATGGAAACCGGCGAATTTAGCCCGTCCGCAAGGGCCGCCACATCGGGAACGTTGCGACGCTTTGACGAACCGTGGTTCTTCGTGGCCACGGACACGCCATTGACGACTTGCCACTTCGGAATTGTCCAGAAGGCGGAGACACCGCCGCCAGTCGCGCCCAGACTTCCGGTGTTCCAAACCACCTCACGCGCGTAGACTTCGCCAGTCCGCGTTGCCAGATCGGTCCCGCCAACGCTGGTGAGCAGCGGCTGTGATCCCGGATCCAACACTTGCAACCCGGCGCCGGACGTAGGAGTGGCGCCCGAGTCGCCGGCGGCCGCAAAGACCGTGATGCCTTGCGTCTGCAGCTGGACCAGGGCCTTGCCTTCGGCCCGGACTGCCGCCGCGCCCTCGGTCCCCTCATCCTGGCCGTAGGAAATGCTGAACACACTGGCCTTGTTGTCCTGGGCCACCAGGTTGATGCCGTCCAGAAGGCCGGTCTGGA
>CAZZYR010000534.1:0-1813 GCA_964658235.1 uncultured Acetobacteraceae bacterium
CAGATGGATCGCCAGCGCTGCCGGCGGCACCAGCCACCGATTGTAATTCGGCTCCGCAACGATGCGCGCGCGGCTGAGCATGCCTGGCTGTGCTCCCGAAAATCCATCCATCCGTTCCGTCCCCAAATTTTATTCTTGCTCCTACAGTGTGGAATCGCCACAGCTCTGCGCAACCCCTTCGGAGGTCCGTCACTCCCCGTTCTCCAGCCCCTGTGTCGTTCCGCCTCTGCACAGGCTAGACCCGCATCATGGCCATCCGCGGCATCAACACCTACGCCATTCTCACCCGCCGCGAGGCGCAGCTGGACTTCGTCGCGCCCGACGATTTCACGCTCGCTGCCCCGGAGGTATCCGCCTCACCCCGCCTGCCGCCCGGCACGCTGCCCTATTGCGTGGACCTGCCCCGCGAACGCCTGCTGCTCACCCACCATGATCCCGCCACGCTGCACCGCGTCCTGTCCGCCGCCTTCATGTTCAGCGCGCAACTGGAAACCGCACACGCCGTCACCTCCATCCCTTTCGAACGGCTGGACGAACTGCCGCCGCCGCAAGCAGCCCCCACCTTCGTCTTCTCGCCCGGCCGCACTGGCTCAACCCTGCTTGCCCGCCTGCTCGCCGCCGCCGGCCAGCCCTGCGCCTCCGAACCGGACGTGTTCACCCAGATCCTTCGTTTCACGCGGGATGAGGTCCGCCTGCTTCCCGCGGACACCCGCCACCGTCTGGCGCAGGCCAGCATCGCCGCCCTCGGCCACACTTTGGGCGGCGGTGCCTTGATCAAGCTCCGCAGCCAGTGCAACGGCCGCCCCCTGGTCCTGACGGACGCCGCCCCCGGCTGCCGAGTCATCTTCATGCTCCGCGGCATCCCCGCCTGGGCCCACTCCCGCCACCGCAGCTTCCTCGAACCCGGCGAAACCGTCGCCGCCATCCTGCGCCAGGCCATCGACGCGCTGGACAAGCTCGCCTTCTCCGGCACCGCGTTCGATATCCTCTGGTTCGAAACGCTGGTGGCAAACCCCCACGCCGCCTTGCGCGTGTGCGCCCCCCACCTCCAGCCTGACCCCGCCCGCACCGCCGCCGTGATGGCGCTCGACTCCCAAGCCGGCACCACCATCGCCCGCGACTTGGTCGCCAGCCTCCCCACCCAGGACGGCTTCTGGGCCGATTTCCGCACCTGCTGGTCCGAAGCCCGCGCCGGCGCCGAATGGCGCCCCGAAACCGAAGCCCTCCTCGCCGCAATGTGGGACCGCTAAACCCAAACTCCCCTGGCCGGGGTTGTCCCGGCCATCCACGCGGTTCCGCAAGCAACCAAGCTGCCGAATCAAGCCGCCGGCACCGTCACCCCGATCATATCCCCCTCGCGCACAATTCCCGCTAGCGCCGCCGCGTCCCACCCCTCCGTCCCCGCCGGCCGCCGCGGCAGCACCATCCACCGGTAATCCGCCGTGCTGTCCACCACCCTGATCCGCGTCCCCTCCGGCAAAACCGTCTGCCACTCAGCCAGAACGCCCACCGGGTCCCGCACCGCCCGCGCGCGATACGCCGCGGATTTGAACCAGAACGGCGGATACCCCAGCACCGCGCGCGGATAGCAACTGCACAGCGTGCACACCACCAGATGATGCAGCCCCGGCTGATTTTCCAAAATCCCCAGCGGCGGCATGCCACGCATCGGAATTCCCTCCGCCTCGGCCGCCGCCGCTCCATCCCGCAGCATCAGCGCGCGATAATCCGGATCAATCCAGGCCCGCGCCACCATCCGCGCCCCCTGCGCCGGACTTGCCTGATCCGTGCTGACGATTCGCGCCGCAATCTC
>CAZZYR010000535.1:0-1813 GCA_964658235.1 uncultured Acetobacteraceae bacterium
GCCCACCCCGCCCGACTATCACGTGGTGCAAAACGCCGACCACCTGGATTTCCTCAGCCCCTGCACCACTGAAAAAGCCAAGATCGTCCCACAAATCTGCGAAAGCCTGCCCGGCTTCGACCGCACCGCCTTCCATGCCACCTTCAACGCCGCCGTCGTCGCGTTCTTCAAGGCCAAACTCGCTGGCTGATACGGAATCAAAAGCAAGCAGTCCTTTTTTGAAAAAAAGGACCAAAAAACTTTTATCCAGTGAGTCCGCGACAGCCGGACAAAAGTTTTTTGCTTCTTTTTTTCAAAAAAGAAGGCCTTCCTTCCTCAACTCCGTCCTCGCCCTCTTCCTCGCCGGCTTCGCCACCTTCTCCCTCCTCTATTGCGTCCAGCCCCTCCTTCCCGTGCTCGCCACGCAATTTACCGTCACCCCCGCGCAAAGCTCGCTCGCCCTCTCACTCACCACCGTCAGCCTTGCCGCCGCCATCCTGCTCGCCGCCGCCCTGTCGGACAGCCTCGGCCGACGTGGCCTGATGTTCGCCTCAATGGCCGCCTCATCCGCCATCAACCTCGCCATCGCATTCGCTCCTGACTGGCACATGCTCCTTGCCCTGCGCGCCCTGGAGGGCGCCGCCCTCGGCGGCGTCCCCGCCGTCGCCATGGCCTACCTGGCCGAGGAGATCGAACCGGCGCGCCTCGGCCGCGCCATGGGCCTCTATGTCGGCGGCACCGCGTTCGGCGGCATGTGCGGCCGCGTCGGCACCGGCATCCTGACCCATCTCGGCGGCTGGCGCCTCGCAATCGGCACCGTCGGCGCCATCGGCCTGATCACCTCGCTGGCGTTCGTGATCCTGCTGCCCCCATCGCGAAACTTTACGCCACGACCGGGTTTTGATCCACGCTACCACGCCGCCGCCTGGCGCAGCCACGCAACCCGGCCAGCCATGCTGCTGCTTTATGCCATCAGCTTCCTCGCCATGGGCGCGTTCGTCGCGGTTTATAATTTCGCCAGCTTCCGCCTGATGGCGCCGCCTTACACGCTCAACCAGATCCAGCTCGGCTTCGTCTTCACCATCTACATCTTCGGCGTCGCCGCCTCCCCCCTCGCAGGCACGCTCGCGGACCGCTTCGGCAGGGACAGAATTCTCCCCATCGCAATCCTCGTGACCGCATCAGGCATCGCGCTGACGCTCCTCCCCGGCCTGCCCGCCATGATCGCCGGCCTCACCCTGCTCACCATCGGCTTCTTCGCCACCCACGCCACCGCCAGCGCCTGGGTCGGCCGCCTCGCCGCCACCACCAAAGGCCACGCGTCCTCCCTCTACCTCCTCGCCTATTACCTCGGCTCCAGCATCCTCGGCTCCACCGCCGGCTACTTCCTCCGCACCCACGGCTGGCCGGGTGTCGTGGCATTCACAACGACCGCGCTTGCAATTGCGCTGGCATGCGCTCTTTCATTGAGAAAGCAAGAAGTTTCCTTTGAGAAAAGGACCAAACCCTTTCGTCTCTGAGGTTCGCGACAGCGCCAGCAAAATTTTTCGCCAATGGTGACCGGAACAAAAAAAGGTTCACCACGAAGGCACGAAGAAGAAAAACAGCCACGAAGTGCACAAAGAAAAAGGGATTATAAAAAAGCTTCGTAGCGTCCAATCTTGCACAGTCACTTCGCCAAAAGCGCTGTACCTCTACCTTATCTTCTTCGTGCCCTTCGTGTGATCGCCTTCCTTCGTGCCTTCGTGGTGAACCCTTTCTTCACTTCTCCGCCTTCAACAACCGCTCCACCGCGGGCTTGATCCGCGCCACCTCCTTCGCCACCCCCGCCGCG
>CAZZYR010000536.1:0-1801 GCA_964658235.1 uncultured Acetobacteraceae bacterium
CATCACCGTCCCCGGCGACAAATCCATCTCCCATCGCGCCCTGATGTTCGCCGCGCTCGCCATCGGGGAAACACGCATCACCGGCCTGCTGGAGGGCGAGGACGTGCTCCGCACCGCCGCCGCCATGCGGGCCCTTGGCGCCCACATCACCCAGGACGCCCCCGGCGCCTGGCGCGTCACAGGCATTGGCCTTGGCGGCCTGGCGGAGCCGGAGGATGTGCTGGACATGGGCAATTCCGGCACCGCCGCCCGCCTGCTCACCGGCATCCTCGCCAGCCACCCCATCTTCAGCGTAATCACCGGCGACGCCAGCCTGCGCCGGCGCCCCATGGCCCGCGTCACAAACCCCCTCGCCCAAACCGGCGCCAGCTTCGCCAGCCGCCACGGCGGCCGCCTGCCGCTCGCCATCACCGGCGCCGCCCAATCCATGCCCATCGAACACCGCATGACGGTCGCCAGCGCCCAAGTGAAATCCGCCCTCCTCCTGGCCGGCCTGAACGCCCGCGGCATCACCCGAATCGAGGAGCCGGTCCCCACCCGGGACCACACGGAAAACATGCTCCGCCACTTCGGCGCCGAGATCACCGTCACCCAAGAAGGTTCCGGCCGGATCATCACCCTCGTCGGCCAGCCCGAACTCATGGCCGCCGACGTCACTGTCCCCGGCGACCCATCGTCGGCCGCCTTCCCCCTCGTCGCCGCCCTGCTCACCCCCGGCTCCATTGTCACCGTCCGCGGCATCGGCCTGAACCCGCTCCGCACCGGCCTGTTCACCGCCTTGCGCGCCATGGGCGCCAATCTCGCCATCACCAACGAACACCTCCAGGGCGGCGAACCCGTGGGCGACGTCACCGCCACCGCCACGCCGCTGGCCGCCGTCACCACGGACCCCACCTTGGCCCCAAGCATGATCGACGAATTCCCCATCCTCGCCGTCGCCTGCGCCTGCGCCCGCGGCACCAGCCGCCTGCAAGGCCTCGGCGAACTCCGCGTCAAGGAAAGCGACCGTCTCGCCGCCACCGCCGCCCTCCTGGCCGCCAACGGCATCGCCGTGCAGATCGAAGCCGACGACCTCATCATCCACGGCCATGCCGGCCCGCCCCCAGGCGGCGGCCACGTCGCCACCCACATGGATCACCGCCTCGCCATGTCCGCCCTTGTCCTCGGCACCGCCGCCGCCGCTCCCGTCCACGCCGACGACACCGCCTTCATCGACACCAGCTTCCCCGGCTTCGTCCCCCTCATGACCAGCCTCGGCTGCCGCTTCGCATGAACAAAATCGTCGCAATCGACGGCCCCGCCGCCGCCGGCAAAGGCACCCTCGCCCGCCGCCTCGCTGGCGTGCTCGGCCTCCCCTACCTGGACACCGGCCTGCTCTACCGCGCCACCGCCCGCCGCCTCCTCGATGCCGGCGGCGACCCAGCCCACGCCGAAGCCCAGGCCCGCGCCCTCCAACCCGCCGACCTGAACCGCCAGGACCTCCGCACCCCGGAGGTGGACCGCGCCGCCGCCGCCGTCGCCTCCCTCCCTCCCGTCCGCGCCGCTTTGCTCGATTTCCAGCGCAATTTCGGCGCCACAAACGGCGCCGTGCTGGACGGGCGGGACATCGGCACCATCATCTTCCCCGCCGCCCGCGCCAAACTCTTCGTCACCGCCAGCGTCGCCGCCCGCGCCCACCGCCGCTGGCTCGAACTCACCGCCCGCGGCGTCACCGCCGAACTGCAAACCGTGCGCGAGGACATGGAAGCCCGCGACGCGGCGGACGCCTACCTCGACAAATTCATGCAGACCGAGCTCGCAT
>CAZZYR010000537.1:0-1794 GCA_964658235.1 uncultured Acetobacteraceae bacterium
GTTGGGAGGCGGGCACCGGGCTGCTTCATGACGTCTTCTTGGTGGCCTTGGTGCCCTTGGCGCGCTTGGTGGTGGTCCTTCCTTGGGCTCCGCGGCGGCCGATAAAGGGCGCGCCTTGCGAGCGGCGGGCGGAGGCGGCATACCCCGGGCCGCCGAACCTACCGGAGCGCGCCGTTCTGCCATGATGTATTTCAGCCGGGGGAAGACCCTGGCCATCCTTCTTGTTTGCTTCCTGGGCGCGCTGCTGTGCGTGCCGAATTTTGTGCCGGCGCCGAACGATTGGCTGCCATGGCGGAAGGTGCATCTGGGGCTGGACCTGCGCGGCGGCAGCTATCTGCTGATGCAGGTGGACATGGATGCGGTGCAGAAGGAGCGCCTGGACGGGCTGGCGGATGGGGCGCGGTCCGAGCTGCTGAAGGCGCATGTGGGGTATCAGAACCTGGCGGCCGAGCAGAACAACCAGCGGGTGTTCCTGCATCTGCGCGATCCATCGCAGCACGATGCGGCGGTGGCGGCGCTGCGCAACTTGCCATCGGCGGTGCCGGGCGAGTTCGAGGTGAGCGACCTGGCGGGCGGGAGCCTGGCGATCACGCTGTCGCGCAGCGCGCTGGTGCAGACGGCGACACACGCGGTGGAACAGTCCATCGAGATCGTGCGGCGGCGGATCGACGAGACTGGGGTGGTGGATCCGCAGATCACGCGGCAGGGCGATGACCGGATCGTGGTGCAGTTGCCGGGGGTGGAGGATCCCAACCGGGTGAAGGAGCTGCTGGGCAAGACGGCGAAGATGACGTTCCACCTGCTGGACGAGACGGCGGTGCCGGGCGCGCCGGCGGGTCCGGGGACGGAGCTGCTGCCGATGCAGGACAATCCGCTGGAGAAGCTGGCGATTCGCAAGCGGATCGAAGTGGACGGCAGCCACCTGACGGATGCGCGGGCGGGGACGAGCCAGCAGGATGGCAGCTGGGTGGTCAATTTCACGTTCGACAGCATTGGCAGCCGGCAGTTCGGCGATGTGTCGCGCGCGAATGTGGGCAAGCGGTTCGCGATCGTTTTGGACAACCAGATCCTGAGCGCGCCGGTGATCCGCGAGGCGATTACGGGCGGGCGGGGGCAGATCAGCGGGCATTTCGATGCGGCGAGTGCGAACCAGCTGAGCGTGCTGCTGCGGGCGGGCGCGTTGCCGGCGCCGCTGACGGTGATCGAGGAGCGGACGGTGGGGCCGGAGCTGGGGGCGGATAGTATTCGCGCCGGCGCCTACTCGCTGGTAGCGGGATTCCTGCTGGTGGTGGGGTTCATGGGCACGTTCTATGGGCTGTTCGGGTGGTTTGCGAACATCGCGCTGGTGGTTAATTTGGTGCTGCTGGTGGCGATTCTGTCGCTGTTCGGCGCGGTGCTGACGTTGCCGGGGATGGCGGGGCTGCTGCTGACGCTGGGCATGGCGGTGGATGCGAACATCCTGATCAATGAGCGTATCCGTGAGGAGAGCAAGGCGGGGCGGACGCCGCTGAACGCGATGGAGGTAGGCTTCCGGCGCGCGTTCACCACGATCCTGGACAGCAACGTGACGGCGTTTCTGGCGCATGTGATGCTGTTCGTGTTCGGCACCGGCGCGGTGAAGGGGTTTGCGCTGACGATTACGGTGGGGATCGCGACGACGCTGTTTACGGCGACAGTGTTGGCACGGTTGATGATGGTGCGGTGGTATGCGCGGCGTAGGCCGTCTTTGTTGCCTGTCTAAGGCCTTCTTTTTTGAAAAAAAGAAGCAAAAAACTTTTTTCAGTGCTGTCGCGG
>CAZZYR010000538.1:0-1779 GCA_964658235.1 uncultured Acetobacteraceae bacterium
TTATAAGACAATAGAAGCGGACTTCTCGGAGACGGCCCTTTAGTGGTTCAATGAACTCCAGCCTTCCATGTCTGGTCTGGACCTTTTCCCTTCGCGCATGGGCCCGGCACTGGAAGGTGGCGGCCTGCGGCAACTGCTTTATGGCAACAAACCCCACATCTACCGTGTCATCTTCCATGTCAGCGCAGACACAGAAACAGTGACCATCCTCCACATACGCCACGCCGCCCGCGCACCAGCCGCGCTCCCCCTCGCATGACTTCCATCTTCATAGACGGCGAAGCCGGCACCACCGGCCTCGGCATCCGCCAACGCCTCGCCACCCTCCCCATCACCCTCCGCAGCCTCCCGGACGCCCACCGCAAGGATCCCGCCGCCCGCCGCGCCCTCATGGCGGAAGTGGACCTCGTCATCCTCTGCCTGCCGGACGACGCCGCCCGGGAAGCCGTCTCCCTCGCCGGCCCCACCCGCATCCTGGACGCCAGCTCCGCCCACCGCACCGCCCCCGGCTGGACGTATGGCTTCCCCGAGCTGACCCCGACGCAACCCGCCCACATTGCCGCGGCCACCCGCGTCAGCAATCCGGGCTGCTATGCCACCGGCGCCATCGCCCTCGTCCGCCCCCTCACGAACGCCGGCCTGATCCCACCGGACCACCCCATCTCTATCAACGCCGTCAGCGGCTACTCCGGCGGCGGCCGCCAGATGATCGAAGCCCACGTAGCCACCGGCGGCCCCGCCTTCGAGCTCTACGCCCTCGGCCTGGACCACAAGCACATCCCGGAAACCATGCGGCACGGCGGCCTCACAAGCCGCCCCCTCTTCGTCCCCTCCGTCGGCCACTTTCCCCAAGGCATGCTCGTCAGCATCCCCCTCCACCTGGACACACTCCCCGGCCACGTCACCGCCGCGGACCTGCGCGCCGCCCTGGCCGCCCATTACGCCGGCACCGCCATCCAGGTGCACCAATCCGCTCCAACCCGCCTGGACGCCGCCGCCCTGGCCGGCACGGACGCGCTGGAACTCCACGTGCTGGCCCACGAAGCCAGCCGCCAGGCCGTCCTTGTCGCCAGCCTGGACAATCTGGGCAAAGGTGCCTCCGGCGCCGCCGTGCAGAACCTCATCCTCATGCTCGGCCTTGCGCAGGACACCCCGCCATGACCCAAACCGGCCCCATCTACACCCTGGACGGCATCGCCCCCCGCATCGCGCCGGACGCCTGGATCGCCCCCACCGCCGCCATCATCGGCAACGTTGACATCGGCGCCGGCGCCAGCATCTGGTTTGGCTGCATCCTCCGTGGCGACACCAACCTCATCCGCGTCGGCGCCCGCACCAACATCCAGGACGGCTCCCTGCTCCACTGCAACCCAGGCGAGGACCAGGCCTGCCTGATCGGTGACGATGTCACCGTCGGCCACATGGCCATCGTCCACGCCGCCACGCTGCACAACGGCGCCTTCGTCGCCATGGGCGCCACCGTGCTGGACGGCGCCGTCATCGAAACCGGCGGCGTGCTCGCCGCCGGCGCCGTCCTCACCCCCGGCAAACGCATCGGCGCAGGCGAACTCTGGTCCGGCACCCCGGCGCGCCTGGTGCGCGTCCTCAGCGAGGAGGAGCGCGCGAAGTTCGCGATGACGGCGCCGGCGTATGTGCAGAATGCGATAAGATTCAGGCAAGGACTGAAGGCAAGCCAAGAAGTTCTTTTTTGAAAAAAAGAACAAAAAAACTTTTGTCAGTGCTGTCGCGGACTCAATGGATAAAAGTTTTTTGCTTCTT
>CAZZYR010000539.1:0-1773 GCA_964658235.1 uncultured Acetobacteraceae bacterium
CTGTTGATAGCGGCGCAGTTCACGCCGGCGGACACCGCGCACGTGCTGGCGCTGGTGGAGTCCGGCACGCTGTCACTGGACGGGCTGATCACCCACCGCGCGGCGGCGTCCGGCGCGCAGGATGCGTATCGGACAGCATTTGCCGACACGTCCTGCCTGAAAATGATCCTTGATTGGAGAGAGTTCGCATGAACGCACACGTCAATCCGGCGCCGTCCGAAGCACAGGTGAGCATGGCGGACGCGTTGCGCGCCGAGGCGGCGATCGAGCCGGATGCGGTGTCCACGGCAGCTGCCAAGAAAGAGACGCAGATCATTGCGATCTACGGCAAGGGCGGGATCGGCAAAAGTTTTACGCTGGCGAACCTCAGCTACATGATGGCGCAGCAAGGCAAGCGCGTGCTGCTGATTGGGTGCGATCCGAAGAGCGATACGACGAGCCTGCTGTTTGGCGGGCGCAGCTGCCCAACGATCATCGAGACGTCATCGAAGAAGAAGGCGGCTGGCGAGGCAGTTTCCATCGGTGACGTTTGCTTCAAGCGCGATGGCGTCTACGCCATGGAATTGGGCGGCCCGGAAGTGGGGCGCGGCTGTGGCGGGCGCGGGATCATTCACGGCTTCGAGCTTCTGGAGAAGTTGGGGTTCCACGAATGGGGTTTTGACTACGTGCTGCTGGACTTCCTCGGCGACGTGGTGTGCGGCGGGTTCGGGCTGCCGATTGCGCGCGACATGTGCCAGAAGGTGATCGTGGTTGCGTCCAACGATCTGCAATCGCTCTATGTGGCGAACAACGTGTGCTCCGCGGTGGATTACTTCCGCAAGCTGGGCGGCAATGTCGGCGTGGCCGGCATGGTGATCAACAAGGATGATGGCACCGGCGAGGCACAGGCCTTCGCGGAAGCCGTGGGTATTCCTGTGTTGTCCGCCATTCCGGCCGATGACGATATCCGGCGCAAGAGTGCGAATTACGAGATTATCGGGACGCCGGGCGGGCAGTGGGCGCCGATGTTCGAGCAACTCGCGGAGCAGGTGGCGAGTGCGCCGCCAGTGCGGCCAAATCCGCTGACGCATGAGAACCTGCTGAACCTGTTCAAGGGCGATGCGGTGGGGCGGAACGTGGTGCTGGTGCCGGCGACGGAAGCGGATATGTCGCCGCTGACGGTGAGCACGAAGGCGTCGCTTGAAGTGATTTACGAGGGCGCGTGAGCATGGATGGCTCCATTCCTCCGGTAACGGATGGCGGCTGCCATGGCGGGCGGGAGCGCATGGTGGAAGCGGCGCGGACGGCGGGCAAGTCCGTGGTGATGGACAAGCTGATGGCCGATTACCCGCGCGGGCCGCATGACCAGCCACAATCCATGTGTCCGGCATTTGGATCGCTTCGTGTCGGGCTCAGGATGAAGCGGGTGGCGACAATCCTGTCGGGTTCGGCATGTTGCGTGTATGGGCTGACGTTCACGGCGCATTTCTATGGCGCGCGGCGGACGGTGGGGTATGTGCCGTTCAATTCGGAATCCCTGGTGAAGGGGCAGTTATACGAGGATATCCGCCAGGCGGTGTACGACACGGCCAAGCCGGAAGACTACGACGCGGTGGTGGTGATCAATCTGTGCGTGCCGACGGCGTCCGGCGTGCCGCTGGACCTGCTGCCGAAGCAGATCGATGGCGTCCGGGTGATCGGGATCGATGTGCCCGGGTTCGGTGTGCCGACGCATGCGGAAGCCAAGGACGTGCTGAACGGCGCCATGCTGAAATATGCGCGCACGGAGGCCGA
>CAZZYR010000540.1:0-1766 GCA_964658235.1 uncultured Acetobacteraceae bacterium
ACCGTGGCGGTCCCGCGCACCGCGCGCGCATCCTCATGCGCCGTCACCGTCTGCGCCGCCTGGTCCCAATCGATGCCGCCCGCGGCGGTCACCGCCACCGGGCCGCCATGCGACAAATCGATCGCCTGCGCCCACGCCGAGACGGGCGCCAGCAGCGCCATCGCCAAAACCCTAATGCGCCGCATTCAGCACCAGCTTCGCCGGCCCATGGAACTGCACCACGCCGCCACGATCCACAAGCGTGAAGCCCTGGGCATCCAGTGTGCCAAACGGACCCTCCGCATGGGTGAAGTCGTTGCTCGTCGCCGCCCCCTGCTTGAGGTTTATGGTCGCAGTCGCGGACGTCATGATCGTGCCGTCCTGGCGGTACAGCGTCACGGAATCCTGCAGATCCAGCTGGCTCGCCCGCTCGATGAAGACGCCGGTCTTGGCACGCAGCAGGATCCAGGTGCCGTTTTCCAGCGTCACGTCGCCCACCGGCGATTCCAGGTTGTAGCGGTTCAGGCCCGCCCGCTGCGCGGTGGCGGCCGATACCGTATAGGGCCGGCCACGCTCATCCATGCCGTGATAGCGCGGCCGCAGCATCTGCCCCGCCCCCGTGGCGATGGCCGTCAGCCGCCGCCACGTGACCCGCCCGCGCGCCACCGTGCGGCTCAGCTCCGGCCACAGCGCAATACTGGACAGCAATGCCAAGGCCACCACAGGCAACACATACTTGGCCACGCGCACCGCGGAGCTGCGGCGCGGCCGGGAGACCTTTGCGGCCCCGGACCATGATGCGGCATCGGTCGGGACAGCAGGTGGCGGCAGCGCGTTCATCCTGGACATGGCCTACCCTGTATGGGAGCGTCGCCTGAACCGGTCAATTGAACCGGTGTCACCGAATGCTACAGTGCCCGCTTCCAGAACGCGCTACGCGCGATGTGCGAAAATATCCGGTTCTTCGTATCCGAGAAGGTCCAGCCGCGTCCGCGCCGGGAGAAAATCGAAGCACGCCTGCGCCAGCTCCAGCCGGCCCTCGCGCACCAGCAACGCCTCCAGCCGCGCCCACAACGCATGCAGATGCAGAACATCCGACGCGGCATACGCAAGCTGCTCCGGACTCAGCTCCGCCGCACCCCAATCGGACGTCTGCTGCTGCTTGGAAATCTCCACGCCCAGCAGCTCCTTGCACAAATCCCGCAAACCGTGCCGATCCGTAAAGGTCCGAACCAGCTTGGCAGCGATCTTCGTGCAGCGCACGGGCGAAACCGTAATCCCAAGATTATGCTGCAAAACCGCCACATCAAACCGCGCGAAATGCATCAGCTTGACCACGGCCGTATCCGACATCATCCGCTTCAAATTCGGGCAATCATACCCGCGCCCGCCCAGCGCCACAGGTGATATCTGCACCAGATGCGCGCTGCCGTCCCCAGACGACAATTGCACCAGACACAACCGGTCCCTGTGCGGGTTCAAACCCATCGTCTCGGTGTCCACCGCAACAACAGGGCCAAGGCTCAAGCCATCAGGCAGATCATCGCGATGCAGATGCAGGGGGCCAGACGCGTTGAACTGAACAGCCATGACCCGCCAAAAAAGAAACCGTTGTTGGTGCCCCGGAGAAGACTCGAACTTCCACGACCTTGCGGTCACAGATACCTGAAACCTGCGCGTCTACCAATTCCGCCACCGGGGCGTGCAACAACGGAGGCGGGTCAGTAGCCGCCAGGCGGTGGGGCGTCAAGGCGGGCGCGCGGGTGGGAAAGGTAAGGCGAGGGGCT
>CAZZYR010000541.1:0-1765 GCA_964658235.1 uncultured Acetobacteraceae bacterium
GAGTTCGATGTGGTGGTGGTGGGCGGCGGCCCGGGCGGTTACGTGGCGGCCATACGCGCGGCGCAGCTTGGCATGAAAGCCGCGGTGGTGGAGCGGGAACATCTCGGTGGCATCTGCCTGAACTGGGGCTGCATTCCTACCAAGGCGCTGCTGCGGTCTTCGGAAATCAACCATCTGCTGCATCATTTGGATGAGTTCGGCTTCGCGGCGGACAACATCCGGTATGATCTGGCGAAGGTAGTGAAGCGGTCCCGGGCAGTGGCCAAGCAACTGGCGTCCGGCGTGGGGTTTTTGCTGAAGAAGAACAAGGTGGCCGTGTTCGATGGCGCCGGCAAACTTGCAGGGGCGCACAGGCTGGAAGTGACGAAGGACGGCAAGGCGGTCGCCACGTTGACCGCGCCGCACATCATCCTGGCGACGGGTGCCCGGGCCCGGCAATTGCCGGGGCTGGAGTCGGACGGTGAGCTGATCTGGTCCTACAAGGACGCGATGGTGCCAAAGCTGGTGCCGAAGACGCTCCTGGTGATCGGCTCGGGTGCCATCGGCATCGAATTCGCCAGCTTCTTTTGCAACATGGGCTCGGACGTCACGATCGTTGAAGTGATGGACCGGATTTTGCCGGTGGAGGATGCGGAGATCAGTGCGTTCGCGCGGAAGGCGTTCGAGAAGCAGGGCATGAAGTTCCTGCTGGGGGCGAAGGTGATCTCCGCCACGAAGGCTGCGGACAGCGTGACGGTGGTCGTTGAAGTGGGCGGCAAGACTCAGGACATCACGGTGGACCGGGTGATTTCGGCGGCGGGGATCGTTGGCAATATCGAGGATCTGGGGTTGGAGGGGACAGCCGTCCAAACCGAACGGTCCCATGTGGTGATCGATGAATTCTGCCGCACCGGCGAGCCTGGCGTGTATGCGATCGGTGATCTGGCCGGCGCGCCGTGGCTTGCCCACAAGGCGAGCCATGAGGGCGTGGTGTGCGTGGAGGCGATCGCGGGGCTTGACCCGCATCCGATCGATTGGAGCAACATCCCGGGATGCACCTACTGCCGGCCGCAGATCGCGTCCGTTGGGCTGACGGAAGCGCGCGCGGAATCGGAGGGGCATGAGGTGCGCGTGGGTCGGTTCCCGTTCATCGGCAATGGCAAGGCCATTGCGATGGGCGAGCCGGACGGGATGGTGAAGGTGGTGTTCGACGCAAAGACGGGCGCGTTGCTCGGCGCGCACATGATCGGCGCCGAGGTAACGGAGATGATCCAGGGCTATGCGATCGCGCGCACGCTGGAGACGACGGAACAGGAGTTGGTGCACACTGTGTTTGCGCATCCGACGGTGAGCGAGACGATGCACGAAGCGGTGCTGGATGCGTACGGGCGGGCGATCCATTTTTGAATGACGGCGTGGCGGGGCGGAGGCGGGTGCGGTGAGCGGGGGCTTTATCGCCATTGAGGGTGGCGATGGGTCGGGCAAGGGAACCCTGATCGCAGCGCTTGTGCCAATGCTGCGAGAGGCGGGATGCGATGTGCTGGCGACGCGAGAGCCTGGGGGAACGCCTGAGGGCCTCGCGCTGCGCCATCTGCTGCTGCCGGTGGAGGCGTCCTGGGAGACATGGGCGGAATTGCTGCTGATGGCGGCTGCACGCGTGCAGCATGTTGAGCGGGTGATCCGGCCGGCGCTGGCGGCCGGCCAAGTGGTGGTGAGCGACCGTTTCGTGGGGTCAACAATCGCCTATCAGGGGGCGGGACGCGGGCTGCCGATCCCGGCAATCCTG
>CAZZYR010000542.1:0-1760 GCA_964658235.1 uncultured Acetobacteraceae bacterium
CAACGCCGCCCCATCATGCCATTGCCGCGCACGCGGTGAGAAGGCGGGGCGGAGGCCATGAGCCAGGAGACCGGCCGGAGTCCAGAGTGCGCGCGCGCGCCGGGCGAGGTGTACCGGAGCAACGGGAGAAAGACCCGCATGCGGCAATCGCCGTGATGTGGCCCGCAACAGGATCGTTGGGGGCGATGGAGTCTTGTGCCCATGCGTTTATATCAACTCGCTGCTTCGGCGGCGTTGCTTCCCTGCGTGCTTCACGCGCAGGCCAATCCCGATAGCCCCGAGAATATCACCGTCACCGCCACGCGCGTGCCCACATCCGTGGTCAACCTGCCTGCTGGCGTCACCGTGATCGATCGCAAGACAATCGAGGAGCGTGGCTACGTGACGCTGGTGGATGCGCTGTCCGCCGTGCCCGGTGTGCGCGTGGTGCAGCTGGGCGGACCCGGGTCGCAATCCAGCGTGTTCATTCGCGGGACAGAATCCAGGCACGTGCTTGTGCTGCGCGATGGCGTGCCGATCAACGATCCGGGCGATCCGGGCGCCATATTCAATTTCGGTGTGGACACATTGAACGATGTCGAGCGGATCGAGGTGGTCCGCGGTCCGATGTCCAGCCTGTATGGCTCAGGCGCCATCGGCGGCGTGATCAACCTGATCACGCGGCACGGGCGGGGCGCGGCGCATGGGCACATCACGCTGGCGGCCGGTTCGCCGCGCGAAGGGCTGGCGCAGGGCGATATGGCCGGCGGCTTCGGAATCTACGACTACGCGGCAAATGTGCAGGGAATTTCCACACGCGGCTTCGACCAGACGCCGCAGCGCGAGTTTCCCGTGTTCACCAATGAGCCGGACGGCTACCGTGGCAAGCAGGCGCAGATCGATCTTGGTGCCACGCCCTTTGCGGATACGCGGTTTTCCGTTCTGTTGCGGGCGCGGGATGCAAAATCCGGCTATGACGAAAGCGGCAGCGTCACCTATGATTCGGGCAATGCGACCGCCTACGACGCCTCGTTGTTCGGCCGCGCCTGCGTGGCCAGCACATTGCTGGATGGCGCGTGGACCACGAACCTTGCCGTCAGCCGGCTGCAGGATGACCGGCGCTACACCATTGTGCTGCAACCGCAGGACCCCAACCAGGCGCAGGGGGACAGCCGCTATCACGGCCGCCGGACGGATGTGCAGTGGAACAATGTTTTCCACATCCCGGACGCGGGGCCCTTGACCGCGAACAGCGTCACCCTGGGTTACGAGCATGTGGCGGACACATCGGACACAAAGATCAACACGATCTTCGGTGGTTACCCTGATATCAGTTCAGTTCGCGCCCATGACGATTCAGATGCCGGCAGCCTGGGCGCGCAGACTACCCTTTGGAAGCGCCTGGCGCTGACCGGACAAATGCGTGAGGACCGCACGTCCATCGCCGGCGATGCGTTCACTTGGCGGCTCGGCGGCGTGCTGGACGTGCCGGAACTTCTCTCGCATTTCAAGGCGTCCTACGGCACCAGCTTCCGTGCGCCGGCGCTCTATGACCGCTACGGAATCGACAGTTTCGGTTATGTCGGCAACCCGAATTTGCGGCCGGAGCGTGGCCAGGGCTACGAGGCGGGCCTCACCACGGATGTGCCGCTGACTGCCGCCCGCAATGCCAGCGTATCCGTCACGTATTTCCACAACCGGATCCATGACCTGATATCTACGGTCTATGCGGCGGACTTTCTGAGTTCGTCGCCCGTCAACATCTTGCGGGCACGAACGGA
>CAZZYR010000543.1:0-1759 GCA_964658235.1 uncultured Acetobacteraceae bacterium
ATAAAAGTTTTTTGCTTCTTTTTTTCAAAAAAGAAGGCCTGGCTTCTCTGGCCAATCATGCCGCGGATACCGCCCCCGCATGTCGCGCCGGACATCGGCCCAGGCACCATCCCAGAACGCCGCGATGTCACCCGTGATCGCCACCGGCCGGCCCGCGGGCGACAGCAAAGACAATTGTAGCTTGATGCGGCCGCCAGCGAGCTGGGGGGTTTGCGTCAGGCCGTAGAAGGCCTGCGCGCGGGCGGAGGCGGCGGGCACGGGCTGACTATAGTCGATGGCGGCGCGTCCGCCTGGAAGGTCCAGATGCGTGGGCAGGTCGCGGTCCAGGCGGGTGGCGTCCTGCCAGCCAAGAAGGCCGCGCAGGATGGCGGTCATGTCCAGCCTGGCGGCGTCCGCAAGGCGGGAGATGCCGGAGAGGTGGGGCGGGAGCCACGATTGGATGGTGGCGGCGAGGGTGGCGTCGGCCAGGTCCGGGAAGGCGGGGTCGATGCTGTGCAGGAGGGTGGCGCGGGCCTGCAGCTGGCGGGCGGCTGGGGTCCAGGGCAGCGTGTCTAGCCGGCTGGCGAAGACGCCGGCCAGGGTGGCGGCGACGGCGTCCGGGTCGGCGGGGACCATGCGGTCTTCCAGGACGAGCGCGCCGTAGCGGCGGCGGCGGCGGGAGAAGACGGCGCCGCTGGCCTGGTCGAAGCCGCTTTCGAGGGTTTCCGTGACGAGCGCTTCGATGGAGGGCGGCAGGTTCTGCGGGTCCAGGGGCGCGGCGAGGCGGATCTGGGCGGAGGCTTTCTGCTCCAGGCTGGCGACGACGAGGAGGGGGGCGCTGGCGAGGCGGTCCGCGGCGCCGAGGCGGGCGCCGCCGCCGCCGGAGAGGCGGAAGCTGCCTGGTTCGCCGCGGCGCTGGGCGATCCGGTCCGGGAAGGCGCAGGCGAGCAGGGCGCCGGCGTCGCCGTCCGGGGTGGCGCGGGTGGCCAGGCGGCGGCGGTATTGGGTGGCGGACTGGCGGATGCGGGAGAGCGCGCCACGGTCGGCTTCGGCGGCGCCGTGGGCGATGGCGGAGAGGCGGTCCGCCACGTCTACGCTGGCGGTGGCGCGGAGCGGATCGCGTTCTTCAAGGAGGGCGGCGAGATCGGCGGCAAGGGCGGCTTCGGCGGGGGTTTGGGCGGCGAGCATCATGGCGGCGAGGCGGGGGTGGGCGCCGAGGCGGGCCATGGCGC
This sequence comes from uncultured Acetobacteraceae bacterium, assembly GCA_964658235.1. Lineage (GTDB taxonomy): Bacteria > Pseudomonadota > Alphaproteobacteria > Acetobacterales > Acetobacteraceae > BOG-908. Next base: position 1,212 of record CAZZYR010000543.1, read on the forward strand.
GGCCGGCGGCGGTGATCCGGCCTTCCGCGTCCAGCGCGCCGAGTTGGCGGAGCAGTGCGCCGGCGGCGGCGAGCGGGCCGGGGGGCGGCGGATCGGGGAAGGGCAGGTCAGCGGGGGCGGCGCCCCAGGCGGCGCAATCCAAGGCGAGGCCGGCGAGCTCGGCTTCGAGGATCTCGGGGCGATCGAACGGGGCGAGGCCGCGGTGCAGGGCCGGGGTCCAGAGGCGGATGGCGATGCCGGGGGCTTCGCGGCCGGCGCGGCCGGCGCGCTGGTCCGCGGCGGCGCGGCTGATGCGGAGGGTTTCCAGGCGGGTGAGGCCGCTGGACGGGTCCAGGCGGGGGGTGCGGCGCCAGCCGCCATCGATGACGATGCGGATGCCGGGGACGGTGAGCGAGGTTTCGGCGATGGAGGTGGCGAGGACGACGCGGCGGGTGTCCGCCTGGGTGAGCGCGCGGTCCTGCTCGGCGGGAGGGAGGTCGCCGTGCAGGGGGAGGACCAGCGTGCCGCAGCCGTCCAGGGCGCGTTCGGTGCGGCGGATTTCGCCCATG
>CAZZYR010000544.1:0-1756 GCA_964658235.1 uncultured Acetobacteraceae bacterium
CTGGGACTGGGCGTGATCGTGAGCGCGATCGTGCTGACGGGCGTCTATGTGCTGCGCGCCAACGGCACGTTCGACGCGCTGACGCGGCAGATTGTGGCGGGGCCGCGCTGATGCGCCGCTTTGCATGGGCGGCGGGCGCCACGTTGCTGCCGCTGGCGGCGCGCGCGGCGGACCTGGCGGCCGGGCCGGTGACGCAGCAGCCCACGGATGTAACGGCGATCGTCATGTTCGCGGGCTTCGTGATCCTGACGCTGGGGATCACCGCCTGGGCGGCCAGCCGCACCAAGACGGCGTCCGATTTCTATGCGGCCGGCGGCGGGATCACCGGGTTTCAGAACGGGATTGCGATTTCCGGCGACTACATGTCGGCGGCGTCCTTCCTGGGGATTTCCGCGATGGTGTATGCGGCCGGGTTCGACGGGCTGCTGTATTCGATCGGGTTCCTGGTGGGCTGGCCGATCATCATGTTCCTGATGGCCGAACGGCTGCGCAATCTGGGCAAATACAGCCTGGCGGACGTGGCATCGTATCGGCTGTCCAGCGTGCCGGTGCGCAGCTTCGCGGCGGTGAGTTCGCTGGTGGTGGTGGCGTTTTATCTGATCGCGCAGATGGTGGGCGCGGGGCAGCTGATCCAGCTGCTGTTCGGGCTGCAGTATCAGTATGCCGTGGTGATCGTGGGCGTGCTGATGGTGCTGTACGTGACGTTCGGCGGCATGATCGCGACGACCTGGGTGCAGATCATCAAGGCGGTGCTGCTGCTGCTGGGGGCCACGTATATCGCCTTCTCGGCGATGGCGCATTTCGGGTTCAGCCTGAATGCGATGTTCGATGCGGCGGTGGCGGCACATCCGAAGAAGACGGCGATCCTGTCACCAGGTTTGCAGTTCAAGAATCCGATTTCGATTATCTCGCTGGGCATTGCGCTGATGTTCGGCACGGCGGGGCTGCCGCATATACTGATGCGCTTCTTCACGGTGAGCGACGCGAAGGAGGCGCGCAAATCGGTGTTCTGGGCCACCAGCTTCATCGGCTATTTCTACATCCTGACGTTCATCATCGGCTTTGCCGCCATCAGCATGGTTGGGCAGAACGCGGCGTATAAGATCACGCCGGGCAACAGCAACATGGTGGCGATCTTCCTGGCCGACGCGGTGGGCGGCGGCGTGCTGAAGGGATTCATCTCCGCGGTGGCGTTCGCGACGATCCTGGCGGTGGTGTCTGGTTTGACACTGGCGGGTGCGACGGCGGTGAGCCATGACATCTATGCCAACGTGATCATGCGCGGGCGGCTGACAGAGGGCCGGGAGGTGGTGGTGTCCCGCGTGGCGACGATCGCGCTGGGCGTGCTGGCGATCTTCCTCGGGCTGGCCTTCCAGAAGCAGAACGTGGCGTACATGGTGGGGCTGGCCTTCGCGGTGGCGGCGAGTGCGAACTTTCCGGTGCTTCTGCTGAACATGCTGTGGCGGGGCTTCAACACCACGGGCGCCGTCCTGGGCGGCTGGCTGGGGCTGACCTCCGCCGTGGTGCTGACGGTGCTGAGCCCGGGCATCTGGGTGAAGGTGCTGGGCAATCATGCGGCGATCTTTCCGTATGATAATCCGGCGCTGTTCTCGATGCCGCTTGGCTTTCTCGGGTGTTGGCTCGGGAGCGTGATGACGGCGAACTCCGCGAGCGCGCGGCGGGAGGCGGCGGCGTTCGAGGCGCTTTATGTGAGGAGCCAGACGGGGATTGGGGCGGAGGGGGCGAGCGCGCACTG
>CAZZYR010000545.1:0-1755 GCA_964658235.1 uncultured Acetobacteraceae bacterium
GGACGCCTTCGCCTGGGAGCTCGAGGCGCGGGACGATTTGCACGCTACGGCTCGATACCGGCGCGAATTGGTGCGCCGGGTCGGGCGTTCCGTCATGGAGGAGGCCGTACGATGCCGCGCCTGACTGCGGACCGCCGCCACACTGTACGGTTCACCCTGAACGGCAAGCTCGTTGAAGCGCAGGCCGAACCGCGCACGTTGCTGCACGATTTCCTTCGCCACGGGCTGGGCGCGACCGGCACCCACGCCGGCTGCGAGCACGGCGTATGCGGCGCCTGTACGGTGCAGATCGACGGCGAGGCGGCGCGCGCCTGCATCGTGCTGGCGGTGCAGGTGGATGGTTCGGATATCCGCACCGTCGAAGGCCTCGCCCCCGCACCGGGCCGCCTGTCCGTCCTGCAGGAGTGCTTCCGTGAGTTCCACGCGTTGCAATGCGGCTTCTGCACCGCGGGCATCCTGATGTCGCTCGACGCCTTCCTGCGCGACCGGCCCGACGCGCCGGAGGCGGACATCCGCGGCATGCTGTCCGGCCATCTGTGCCGCTGCACCGGCTATGTCCCGATCATGCAGGCTGCCCTGGCCGCCCAGGCGAGATTGCGGGAGGGGGTGGATGCTTGACTTAGGCCGGTCCTTCCTAGCCTCGGTGGCGCGCGACCCGGACGTGCTTGCCATCACCGATGGGGAGACGCGCCTGAGTTACGCCATGTGGTTCGGCCGGATTTCGGCGGTCGCCGCCGGTCTCGACGCGTTGGGCCTGCGAGCCGGCGATCACCTGGTCAGCCTGCTGCAGAACCGTTGGGAGGCAGCCACCCTGCACTGGGCCTGCCAGTTCGCCGGTATCATCATCACTCCGCTGAACTGGCGCGCGACCGCCGGGGATTTGGACTTCTGCCTGGCCGATTCGGATGCAGGCGTGCTGGTGTACGAGGCCGCTGCGTCTGCCACCGTGGCCGCGGCGAACGTGGGCGGCCGCCGCCGTATCCGGCTGGGGACGCTCGCCGCCGATGAGATCGGGTTCGACGATCTGCTGGGCACGAAAGGCGCCGAAGCCTCACCTTGCGCGGACGCAGACGCCTGGTCGTTGATGCTCTACACCTCGGGCACGACATCGCGGCCAAAGGGCGTTCCCCGGCGTCACCGGGCCGAACGCGCCGCCGCCATCGCGCATGTGGCGCAGAACCGCTACGGCCGCGCCGAATGTACGCTGGGTGTGATGCCGCTGTATCACACGATGGGTGTGCGGTCCCTTCTGGCGATGTCCCTGATAGGCGGGACCTTCGCCTGCCTGCCGCGCTTCGACGTTCCCGCCGCGCTTGACATCATCGAACGCGAGCGCATCACCAATCTCTATCTGGTGCCCACGCTCTACCACGACCTGGTGCACCACCCCCGCTTCGCCACGACCGATACGTCCAGCGTTCGCAAGCTGGGGTTTGCCGGCGCGCCGATGACGGATGGGTTGCTGCAAACGCTGCAGGCCGCGTTCCGGCCCGAGCTGTTCGTGAACCATTATGGCAGTTCGGAAATCTACACCTGCACCATAAACCAGGACGCCGTCCGCAAGCCGGGCTGCGCCGGCCGCGCTGGAATCAACCAGATGATCCGCGTCATGAAGCACGGCACGACCCTGCCGGCGGCGGCGGGTGAGGATGGTGAGATCGCCGCCCTGCTCGCCGGAGACGAGGCGTTCGAAGGCTATTGGCGCCGCCCTGACGCCAATGCCCGCGCCCTGCAAGGCGGCTGGTTCCTGACCGG
>CAZZYR010000546.1:0-1729 GCA_964658235.1 uncultured Acetobacteraceae bacterium
AGGGGTTTTCTATGCGGGTACAATAGAAAAAAGTTTTTTGGTTCTTTTTTTCAAAAAAGAACTGCTTGCCTTGCCTTACTCCGAAGCGATGGCAATGGATGACGGATAGACCGGTGCGGTGAGCGGATCCGGCACGTGGCGGCGGGCAAGGACGAGGTAGAAGGCGGGGACGACGAAGAGGGTGAAGAGGGTGCCGATGGCCAGGCCGGCGGCGATGACGAGGCCCATGGCGAAACGCGCGGCGGCGCCCGCGCCAGTGGCGAAAACCAGCGGGGCCACGCCGAGGACCATGGCGGCGGTGGTCATGAGGATGGGGCGCAGGCGGAGTATGGCCGCGTATTCGATGGCGGCCCTCTTGGTGTGGCCTTCCTGTTGGCGTTCGTTGGCGACTTCGACCATCAGGATTCCGTGTTTGCTGATCAGGCCCATGAGCGTGACCAGGCCCACTTCCGAATAGATGTTCAGCGTGGCGCCATGCACGCCGAAATAGATAAAGAGCAGCGCGCCGCCGAGCGACATGGGGACGCTGACGAGGATAATGAGCGGATCCCGGAAGCTGCCGAAGAGGGCAGCGAGCGAGAGGTAGATCACGACGACGGCAAAGCCGAAGGTGGCGGCGAAGCCTGAGGATTCCTGGACGAACTGGCGCAGGGGACCGGATGTGTCGGTCGCGTAATCGGGCGGCAGGATGCGGGCGGCGATAGCGTCCAGCGCTTTTTGCGCGTCACCCTGGCTGACTCCGGGGAGCGGGACGCCGGTGATGCTGGCGGCATTCTCCTGCTGGAAGTGGTTGATCTGTTCGGGGACGGTGATGGTTTCGATGTGCGCGACGGCGGAGAGCGGGATGGGGGTGCCGTTGATGTCCGCGATGGTGAAGCTGCGCAGCTGGTCCGCGTTGAGGCGGGCGCTGCGGGTGACTTCGGGGATGACTTTGTAGGAGCGGCCAGCAAGATCGAAGTAATTGACGTAACCGCCGCTGAGCAGCGTGTTGAGCACGCCGCCGATGCGCGTCATGTCCAGGCCGAGGGCGGCGACCTTGTTGCGGTCGATGATGACGTTGGCCTGCGGGAGATCGATCTTGAGATCCACGTCCACATACGCGAACAGGCCGCTTTTCTTGGCGGCATCAAGGAAGCGGGCGGAGACGGTGTTGAGTTCGTTGAACGGCCGGGTGGTTTTGATGACGTAGCCGATAGGCAGGGCGCCGAAGCTGCCGGGCAGTGGGGAGGGCTGGAAGGCGGCGAGGTTTTCACCGGCGACGGATGCGAGTTTGTCCTGCAGTTCCGAGACGATTTCCGTTTCCGTCTTCGTGCGGTGGGCGAAATCCTTCAGGACGATGCCGCCGCCGGACTGGCCGGGCGAATCGAACTGGTAGGAGCGGAAGAAGTCGGGGAGGCTTTTCTCGATGGCGGTAATCTGGCGGTCGTAGATGCGCAACTGGTCGATGGTGGCGGTGGGGGAGACGGAGCCGCCGAGTTCGATGTTGCCGCTGTCTTCCTGGGGGGCGAGCTCGCTTTTGGATCCGGCGTAGAGGACGTAGCTGCCGGCGAGGACGGCGATGCCGAAGGCGACAAGGACGAGGCGGAGCGAGAGGGCGGCGCGGAGCAGCGGGCGATAGGCGCGCTGCATCGGGCCGAGCCCAGCGCGGCGGAGGCCCTCCGCCGGGCGGCGCAGCAGGAAGCGGCACATCATGGGGGAGAGGCTGAGCGCCAGGACAGCCGAGACGGTG
>CAZZYR010000547.1:0-1725 GCA_964658235.1 uncultured Acetobacteraceae bacterium
GGTGACGAAGCAGGATCTGGCGGCGTATTGGCAGGCGGTGGCGGCGGTTGCGCTGCCGGGAATCGCGGGCCGGCCGCTGGCGTTCGTGCGGTGTCCGGACGGGATAGATGGCGAGCACTTCTTCCAGAAGCACGCCAACAGAGGCATGCCGGACGCGTTGCATGAGGGCGCGTTCGATGACGCGCCGTATCTGGCGCTGGACGATGTGGCTGGGTTGATCGCGACGGCGCAGATGTCGGCCGTGGAGCTGCATAGCTGGGGCAGCGCGCTGCCGGATGCGGGGCGGCCGGACAGGCTGGTGTTCGATCTGGATCCGGGCGAGGGCGTGGACTGGGCGGCGATCACGGCGGCGGCGCATGACATAAAAGCGAGATTGGAACAGGAGGGTTTCGCGAGCTGGTGCAGGACGTCCGGCGGCAAGGGGCTGCATGTGGTGGTTCCGTTGCGCGATGCGCCGGATTGGGAGGCGACGCGGGCGTGGTGCCGCGGGTTTGCCGAGGCGCTGGAGCGGGAGAAGCCGGCGCTGTACGTGGCGTCCGTGCCGAAGGCGCGCAGGCGGGGCAAGATCCTGATCGACTGGCTGCGCAATGGGTTGGGGTCCACGGCGATCGCGTCGTTTTCGCCACGGGCGCGGCCGCATGCGACGGTGGCGGTGCCGGTGACCTGGCGCGAGGTGGGGGCGAAGCTGGATCCGCAGGCATTCACGGTGCACACGGTGCCGGCGCGACTGGCCAAATTGCGCGCCGATCCGTGGGACGGGTTCGGCAGTGCGAAACAGAGTTTATCGATCAAACCGGCAAGGAAACGGGCACATGGCTGAGCGGCCGATTTGGCGTGGGCATTTGCGGCTGGCGTTGGTGTCCTGTCCGGTGGCGCTTTACACGGCGCACCGGGAGACGGCGAATTTGCATTTCAACTTCATCAATCCGGCGACCGGCAACAGGGTGCGGATGGTGACGCTGGACTCGCAGACGGACGAGGAGCTTTCCAGGAAGGATCTCGCGCGGGGCTACGAGTTCGAGAAGGACCAGTATGTGCTGCTGGACGAGGAAGATTTCGAAAGCGCGCGGATCGACAGTTCCAGCACGCTGACGGTGGACAAGTTCGTGACTGCGGACAGCATCGATCCGGTGTATTATGACAGCAGCTACTACGTGGCGCCGGACGGCGATTCGGCGCAGGATGTGTATGTGGTGCTGCGCGACGCGATCCGGGACGCCAAGACAGTGGCGCTGTCCCGCGTGGTGATCTCTCGCCGGGAGCGGGCGGTGGCGATCATGCCAATGGGAAAGGGCCTGATCTTGCATACGCTGTATGAGACGCGGGATATCGCCGATCCGAAGCATCTGTTCGATTCCGTGCCGAAGGAGAAGCCGGAGGCGGACATGGTGAAGCTGGCGACGCAGCTGATCGAGCGGCAATCCAAGCCGTTCGAGCCGACGGATCTGGATGACCGGTATGAGGCGCGGCTACGGCAGGTGATCGACGCGAAGATCAAGGGGGCCGGGTTCAAGCCGGCGGCGGAGGCGGCGCCGGACAGGGGGAATGTGGTGGATTTGATGGCGGCGCTGAACGCCAGTGAGTTGCGTTGGATCGTGACCGGGTCAGAGCCGGTGCCCCGCGCCGTCCTCGACGAATGCGTTCGGGCCATGCCTGACGTCGCGATCTGCCAGGGCTACGGGCTGTCGGAGTCGACGGTGGCGCTGACCGTGAATCCGCCCGACG
>CAZZYR010000548.1:0-1725 GCA_964658235.1 uncultured Acetobacteraceae bacterium
AGCGGGAAGTTCCAGGGAATGATCTGGCCGACGACGCCGAGCGGCTCATGGAAGTGATAGGCGACGGTGTCGTTATCGATCTGGCTGCTGCTGCCTTCCTGGGCGCGGATGCAGCCCGCGAAGTAACGGAAATGGTCGATGGCCAAGGGAAGATCGGCCAGCGTCGTCTCGCGGATCGGCTTGCCGTTGTCGATCGTCTCGACCATGGCGAGCAGCTCCAGCTTCTCTTCCATGCGGTCCGCGATCTTCAGCAGCACGCGGGCGCGTTCGGCGTAGGAGGCGCGGCCCCAGGCGTCCTTGGCGGCGTGCGCGGCGTCAAGGGCGAGTTCGATGTCCTCGGCGGTGCTGCGGGCAATGGTGCAAACCACCTGGCCATTTACCGGCGAGACGTTGTCGAAATAGCGGCCGTGGACGGGGGCGACCCATTTGCCGCCGATGAAATTGTCGTATTGCGGACGGATGGCGATGTGTTGGGCCACGTCCTTGAGGATCTTGCTGACCATGTTGGTAACTCCCTGTGTTTAAGTAAGAAAGCAGTTCTTTTTTGAAAAAAAGAACCAAAAAACTTTTGTCAGTGCTGACGCGGACTCGTGGAGAAAAGTTTTTTGCTTCTTTTTTCAAAAAAGAAGGCCTTGCCTTTAGCCTCCATGAAACAGCAACGGCGTCTTCGATACCGTCGCCTTGTCGAACTCCAGCGGGGTCGACCCCGCGGGATAGCCGTTCTGCTTGAGCAGATAGGCCATGATCTGAACGTAGTCGTCATGTGGCAGCTGGCCGGGGCTGATCGCCGGCATCTGCTGCGAGACCACGCTGAACACCTCGCCCACCGTGTAGTTGGCCTTCGCGTTCGCCCAATTCGGCCCCTTCAGGGACGGCCCGGAACGTCCTTCCAGGTGGGTGCCATGACACATCGCGCAGTTGCCGATGTATTTGACGTAGCCCAGCTTGGCCTGCGCGTCCGTGTAGAGCGCAGGCGGCGTGCCGTCAGCAGGGGCAGGGGTGTTCAGCGAGATTTTCGACGCATTGAACGTATCCGCCTGGTGCGCGCCTGATGGCAGATACAGCGCCACCACGTTGAAGCGCGCATGCGGCTCCTCCAGCGGAGTCACGGCAAGTCTGGCCGCTTCCGGATGGGCGGCCTGGTAGGCCTCCACCGTTGGCTGCCACAACATGGCCGCGTGCGCGGCGCCCGTCGCCACGGCGTGCATTGTGTCGGCTTCGGTCGTGTGGATGTCGGCCGAGATGTTGGCGTGATCAACGAAGAACAGCGTCGGGGGCGTCTCGAAGGTGACGGCCACTTCGGTATCAGCCGGGAAATCGGCCAGGCGGCGCGCGGCCACGCCAGGCGCTGTCACCAACACGAAGCCGGTTTGGGCATAGGGCTTGGTGGCGAGCAGCCCGGCCGGCAGGCTGATGTCGCCGACCTCCACGGGGTAGCCCATGACCAGGTCGCATTTGTCTTTCAGCAGCGCGCGGAACTGCTTGGCGGACACCTCATCGTCGCTGCTGTCGAAATTGATCACGGCGAGCGGAAGGCCGGCTTGCTGTGCCACCTTCTGCGCAACGGCGGCGTCGCGCGCCATGGTGGCGCTGGCGTGGTCTACGCACACGCGCAGCGCCTGCGGCGCCGCATGGGCGGCGAAAGGCGTGAGCACGGCGCAGACAGTTAAAATACGCGGTATCATGCTGGCTCCCCTGTCACGATGCTGGCCGAAGGCCGCGCGG
>CAZZYR010000549.1:0-1718 GCA_964658235.1 uncultured Acetobacteraceae bacterium
GTGGCCGCCGCCCGCTGGCCATCTACACCCGCCCCAGCCTCGCCGCCACCGGCGTCGCCATCACACACGAACTCAGCCTGTCCCTGATGGCAGACCCCGGCAGCAACCCCCCCATCACCCGCGAGCATTTCGGCTTCGCAGACGGCATCTCCCAGCCCATCCCCTTCGGCGACGGCATCGTTGCCAAATCCGGCGCCCCCTACCCACAGGACCCCGTCCACGGCGTCGCTGCCGGCGACCTCCTGATCGGCCACCTCAACGCCCACGGTGAACCCGCCCCCGGGCCCACCACGCCCGGCGCGGAGATCGGCCTGAACGGCAGCTACCTCGTCATCCGCGAACTCAGCCAGGACGTCGCCGCCTTCTGGACCTCCATGGGCCAGGCCGCCGCCGCCATCGGCGCCCCCAACGCCGCCTGGGTTGCCGAACGCGTCGTCGGCCGCACCAAGGACGGCGCCGTCCTCGCCGCCAACCCGCCGCCCCCCACCGCGGACGGCCCGGGCAACGATTTCATGTTCTGGGAATCTGATGCGGACGGCCTGCAATGCCCGCTGGGCTCCCACATCCGCCGCTCCAACCCGCGCGACGGCCTGGCCGCCTCCGCCGGCGACCGCCTGACGCTCCTCCGCGCCGCCAACAACCACCGCATCCTCCGCCGCGGCCGCAAATACGCCCCCTACGCACCTCCCGGCGGCCCGGAACTCCCCGGCCTGCTCTTCATGTGCCTCAACACGGACCTGGAACGGCAATTCGAATTCGTCCAGCAAACCTGGCTCATGAACCCCAGCTTCGCGACCCTCTTTAACGAGCACGACCCCCTGCTCGGCCCCGCCGGCCCCTTCACCATCCCCGCTTTGCCCATCCGCCTGAAACCGCAGATCGACACCTTCGTCCGCCTCATCGGCGGCGACTATTTCTTCCTCCCCAGCCTCCCCGCTTTGGACCACTTCGCCACCCTCGGCGCCGCGTGAGCGACGCCGATATCCTCCGCCCGGCGGACACCAGTCTCGCCGGCCGCCTCATGTCCGTCTTCTTCGCGCATTACCCGCCGCTCTTCGCCGCCCTGCGCGCCGCCTGGCCCATCCCCCACGCCGGCAAATTCTTCCTCGTCACCCGCTACGACGACGTCCGCGAGGTCTTCCTCAACGACCCCGCCTTCATGGTCCCCTACGCCGCCAATCTCGATCTCATCATGGGCCACGAACCCTTCTTCCTCGGCATGGCGGACACACCCGAATACCGCCAGGACACCGCCGCCCTGCGCGCCGTGGTTTTGGACACCGATCTCCCCGATCTCGCCGCCGCCACCGCCGCCGAAGCGGACCGCCTCCTGGACGCCGCCCCCGGCCGCATCGAAACCGTGGACTACACCCGCACCATCACCTTCGCCGTCCTCTGCCGCTATTTCGGAATCTCCCTGCCCGCCACAGGCGATCTCCGCGTCTGGGCCACCCGCCTCTTCGAATTCCAGTTCACCTATTCAGGCCCCATCGGCCCCACCGCCACGGACCCGCTCTATTTGGACGCCGCCCGCATGGCCCCGCTCCTGCGCGCCCACGTGGACTCCCTCATCGCCGCCCAAAGATCCGCGCCCGACCCCACCACCATCCTCGGCCGCTGCCTCCTCCGCCAACAGGCCGGCGAACCCGCCTACACAGACGCCAAAATCCGCAGCGCCCTCATCGGCTGCCTCGTCGGTGGCCTTCCCCAACCCCCCA
>CAZZYR010000550.1:0-1718 GCA_964658235.1 uncultured Acetobacteraceae bacterium
CGGGCCTTCGCTGCCGTGGCTGAGGATGAGGCGGGTGGTGGCGACGTTCAGCGATAGGCGCAGCAGGGTGGTGAGCAGAAGGAGCTGCGGGAAGCTGGTGAAATCCAGCGGGCGTTCCAGGAAGAGAGCGACCATGAGGACAAGGACGGAGGCGGTGATGGACAGCGCCAGTCCGAGATCGAGCAGCATGGTGGGCAGCGGCAGGACGAGGAGGGAGAGCAGGCAGAAGACCGCCAGAGCGAGGCCCACATCCGTGCCTGGCGTGAAGCGCCGCAACTGGGTGCCCAAGCCTGGGATCGCGTTGGCGTCCGACATTTTTAGGCCGCCCGCTCCGCCGCGGAACGCGGCGCCACCGGCGGCACGGCGATGCCGGCCTGGGTGTAATCACGCAGCTTGTCACGCAGCGCACGGATGGAAATGCCGAGGATGGTGGCGGCGTGGGTGCGGTTGCCGAGCGTGTGGGACAGGGTGTGCAGGATGGCGTCCCGCTCCACATCCTCCATGCGGCGTGCCACGAAACCTTGATGTGCCGGACTTGTGTCATGCGAAGGTGCGGTGGGCGGCGGCAGGTCGATCGCGTCCGGGCCGATCTCCTCGCCGTCCGCCATCAGGACGGCGCGGTGGATGATGTTTTCGAGTTCCCGCACGTTGCCGCGCCAGGCTTGCGCGCCGAGCCGGGCCAACGCCGCGGCCGACAGCACGCGGTCCGGCGCGCCGTTCACCTGCGCGTAATGCCGCGCGTAATGGTTGGCGAGAGCGGGGATGTCCATCGGGCGCTCCCGCAACGGCGGCACGCGGAGGCTGACGACATCGAGGCGGAAGTAGAGATCCTCGCGGAAGCGGCCGGCGGTGAATTCCGCGCGCAGATCCCGGTTGCTGGTGGCGAGGATGCGGACATTCACGCGGACGGGGGCGGTGCCGCCGAGACGGTCGATCTCACGCTCCTGCAGGGCGCGCAGGAGCTTGGCCTGGAGGCGCACGTCCATTTCGCTGATTTCGTCCAGCAAGAGCGTGCCGCCTTGCGCGGCCTCGAACTTTCCGATGCGGCGGGCGACAGCGCCGGAGAAGGCGCCTTTCTCGTGGCCGAAGAGTTCGCTCTCCAGCAGGGCCTCCGGGATGGCGGCACAGTTCAGCGCGATGAAGGGGCCTGCCGCGCGCCGCGACTCGCGGTGGATGTGGCGGGCGAGTACTTCCTTGCCGGTGCCGGATTCACCTGTGATCAGCACGGACGCATCCGAGCGCGCGACCTGGGTGGCGCGGCGCAGGGTAGCGAGCATGACGGGATCCCGCACGACCGGGGCGTGGGGTGCGCCGGAGGCGGCGAGCAGGATGGCGGCGATCAGGTCCGGATCCGGCGGCAGCGGCATGAATTCGCGCGCGCCGTCCCGCATGGCCTGCACCGCCGCCTCCGCCGAGAGCGACGTGCTGCAGGCGACGACCGCGATGCAGATGCGTTCGGCGGCGAGCTGGCGGACGAGGGGTGCAATGCCGCAGGCGATGTCGCAGAGAACCAGGTCCTGCGCTGCATCGTTGCGGAGCTGCGCCATGGCGTCGGGAACGCTGTCGGCCTGGCGGATGTGGGCGCCGCGTGCGGTGGCGAGCATGGCGGCGCGGCCGAGCTCGCCGGCGAGGGAGCCGACAATCAGAACGCGCATAGCAAGCAGTCCTTTTTTGAAAAAAAGGACCAAAAAACTTTTATCAATGGAGTCCGCGACAGC
>CAZZYR010000551.1:0-1717 GCA_964658235.1 uncultured Acetobacteraceae bacterium
TGGTGGTCTGGGTGGTTTGGGGGACGGTGCACGCGAGGGCTTCACGGGCGGCGGCGAGGCGGGATTGGGCGGCGGTCCAGGCGGTGTCCGGGTCTATGCCGTCCTGCGGGTAGATGGGGGCGGCGAGGGTGAGTTCGTCGCGCACGTTGTCGAAGACGGCGAAGAGGGTGGGGCGGAGGAGGATGGCGTCCGGGAGGCCGAGGGGGTCCGGGGTGGTGGTGGGGAGGTGCTCCATGAGGCGCACCATGTCGTAGCCGAGATAGCCGACGAGGCCGCCGATCATGGGGGGCATGCCGGGGGGCAGCGTGAGGCGGGACTCCGCGATGAGGGCGCGGAGGGAGTCAAGCGCGGGTTGGGGCTCCGCGGTGAAGGCGTGCGCGTCGGTTTGGGCGTGGCGATTGATTTCGGCGACGCCGTTGCGGGTGCGCCAGACGAGGTCCGGCGCCATGCCGATGACGGAGTAGCGGCCGCGGGCGGAGCCGCCTTCGATGCTTTCCAGGAGGAACGCGTTTGGCGTGTTGTTCGCGAGTTTGAGGAAGGCGGCGACGGGGGTTTCGAGGTCGGAGACGCCGGTCCAGAAGGCGAGCCGCGCCGGGGTTGCGGCGGTCATTCGCCGGGTTGGGCGATGAGGTTTTGGACGATGTTGGGGCGGATGACGGCGTGGGTCTGGTTGCGGACGGCCGTGGCGTAGAGCTGGAGGGTGTTGTCGTGCAGGGCGCGGATCAGTCCGTCATGTGCCTGGGTCATGCCCATCTGGTCCGCGGCGGGGTCGGGCGGGAGGATTTCGGCAAGCTGGGCGACGACGAAGCCGGCGTTGGTCTCCACCATGGTGGCGTCGTTCAGCTTGAGGGTGAAGAGGGTGTGGGCGAGTTCGGCGGGGACGGCGCCGGCCGGGCGATCGCGCTGGAGGGGCGGGGTGCGGGTTACCTGGAGACCGCTGCCCCAGGCGGCGTTGGCGAGGGTTTGACCGCCTTTGACCAGGGCGAGGATGCGCGCGGCCTCGGTTTCCTGGGTGTGGTGCACCTGGTCGTGCTGCCAGTCCATCAGGACCTGGGCGCGGACTGCATCGAAGGGTTTGCGGGCGGGTTTGGTGATGGTGTCCACGGCGACGGCGAACCAGACGTGGTTGAGGCCTTCGGTGGGCTGGATGCTGTCGGTGGGGCTGGTCTTGAAGGCGGCGTCGATGATGGCCCGGCGGGCGTCCGTGGCGACGGGGATGGGGGCGGGCTGGCCGTCCAGGGTGTTGCCTTGGGCGTCCATGGTGCCGGCGGCGCCGGTGGCGCCGAGGTCGGCGGGGACTTCATCGATCTTGGCGCCGCCGGCGAAGAGGTCCTGGAGCTTCTGGGCGCGGGCGTCGATCAGGTCCAGCGCGCGTTCGGCGGCGACCTTGGCGCGGATCTCGTCGTGCAGGGCGGCGATCGTGGGGTTGCGGGCGGGGGTGATGGCGGAGACGCGCAGGACGTAGTTGCCGAGCGGCTGGACGATGGGGCCGATGACGGTGTTGGGGGCGGCGGCGAAGGCGGCCTTGGCGAGTTCCGGGGAGGGCACTTCGGCGACCGTGGCGTTGTCGAGCGGGACGGCGGTCGCACCCGCGGCTTTGGCGGCGGCTTGCATCGCGGTCCAGTCGGCGCCGGCGCGCCACTGGGCGGCGAGCTTGGCGGCGACGGGGGCGGTGCTGGTGGTGATGACCTGCAGCGAGCGTTTTTCCTGGGTGACG
>CAZZYR010000552.1:0-1711 GCA_964658235.1 uncultured Acetobacteraceae bacterium
GCCAGGCCATCGAGCAGCGGCTGGTCGGCCCTGCGCGACGCGGCCGTGGAGAGCTGATAGGCCTTCACCAGCACCGGATACGGCGTCGCGGTCGCCAGCAGGTCGCAGTCTTCGGTCGGCGGCCCCTCCTTGTAGATCGCGTAAACCGATTGCGCTTCCTTCAGGCTGACGATGTAGGTCGGGCTGCGCTGGATGATGGTGACGTCCGCACCGCTCGCGTGCAGATCCTGCGCGACGTCATGGCCGCTATTGCCTGTGCCGAGCACCAAGGCAGGCTGCCCGGCCCAGTCTGCCCCGTGCGTGTAGGCGCCGGAGTGCATCACGGCGCCCCTGAACGTGTTCAGCCCCGGCAGGCTCGGCATGATTGGGATACTGCTGACGCCGGTGGCGAACACCAGGTGACGCGGGCGCATGGTGCGCTCCTGCCCGTCTCGCCGCAGCACCACGCTCCAGCACCCGGCGGCTTCATCGTATTCCCCGGCCGCCAGGTCTGTTCCTGTCCAGACATTCAGCTCCATGGCCTCGGCATAGGCTTCGAACCAGTTGGCGAGCTTGTCCTTGGGGATAAAGACCGGCCAGGTGGACGGGAACGGCATGTATGGCAGGTGGTTGACGTGCACCTCGTTGTGCAGGGTCAGCGCGTGATAGCGGCGGCGCCAGTTGTCGCCGACGCGCTGGTGCCGGTCCACCACCAGCGTGTCGATGCCGGACTGGCCGAGCCGCGCCGCGATCGACAAGCCCGCCTGCCCGGCGCCGATGACGAGGACGTCCGGCTCACGGTCCTCATACCGCAGCGCCTTCTGCCGCCGGTCCAGCCAGTTCTCGACGCCGAACTCCCGCGCGTATGGGTCAGCCTGTTCACCGCCGGGTGCGGCAGCGAGCGCGTCCAGGGTGGTGACGATCGTCCAGGCGAGCGGGGCAGCCCCGCCGGGCGCAAGACGCACCACGCCGCTGCCGGGGCCGGACGCGGCCTCAAACGCGAACAGTGCTTCGATCACCTCCACGCCGGCGCGCGTCACCCGGCGGGGCGGCGTGCGGCCGGGCGCAAGGCCCACCCCGCGCAACTGCGCCGAGGGCAGAGCCGCCTGCAGCATGGCAGTGACGGCGGCCGGGCCGGAGACGGTCTTGATCTGCCAGGTGAGCGCGAGGATGTCACGCCAGTGGCAATCCTCCTGGAACAGTGCCGCAACCACGCCGGCCTCGTTCGCTTCCAGGGCGCGGCTGAACGCCGAAAGCCATTCGGCGGCCCATTCTTGTTCGTTCATGGCCAAGGACCCTCCCGGTCCCTGGCTACTCCTCCGGTTCGGTCGTGAACAGCAGCGGGTAGCCTTCCTTGCGGGCGAGGTCGGTGGCGTTGGTGGCTTTGGTTTCGGCCACATCCTTGGTGAACACGCCCACCACGCACACACCGCGCTGATGGGCCGTCATCATCACCCGCCGGGCTTGCTCCTCCCCCAGGCTGAACTCGGCGCGCAGCACGCGGACGACGAAATCGCGCGGGGTGAAATCATCGTTGACAAGCATGACCTTGTGCAGCTTCGGCCGCTCTGTCTTCAGCTCGACCTGCCCGCGGGGCGTTATGACGGTGTTGTCACGCATCGTTGGCTACGACCATTCCTGATTGCTGTGCTCTGCGGCCGATTGAGAGGCCGAGCAACGGTAATATGGGGCGGCAACGCCGTTGTGACTATTCGCGCCCGGCTTTGAACCC
>CAZZYR010000553.1:0-1703 GCA_964658235.1 uncultured Acetobacteraceae bacterium
GGCCGCGAGCCCGGTGGTGGCGGGGTGGAGATGCGGCAGAGCGGCGAGGAGATGCGGGAGCTTGTCCGTGAAGTGGTCGCCGCCCGTTTTCGGCAGGCCGAAGAAATCATGCCACTGGCCGACCCAGATGATGACGGCGATGCCGGCGGTGAAGCCACGGATAACGGGGTCCGGAATGAAGCGGATGGCGCCGCCGAGCTTGGCCAGGCCCATGGCGACGAGGATGACCCCCGCCATCAGCGTGGCGGCGAGCAGGCCGGCCGCGCCATGGCGGGCGACGATGCCGGCGAGGATGACGATGAAGGCGCCGGTGGGTCCGGCGATCTGCACGCGGCTGCCGCCGAAGAGGGAGACCACCAAGCCGCTGATGATGGAGGTGTAGATGCCCTGTTCCGGCCGCACGCCGGAGGCGATGGCGAAAGCGAGGCCAAGCGGCAGGGCGACGACGCCGACGATGACGCCGGAGGTGATGTCGGCTGCCCAGTTCTTGCGTGCGAAGAGCCCGGCGCGCCAGGCCTCCGCGGCGGCGATCATGCGGGCTGGCCGCCGGTTTGGCCCTGTTTCAGCATGGGATTGAGCACGCGGCTGAGACCCAAAATGGCGATCGCGGTGGCCAGCGCGATGGCGGCGATCATGGCGAAGAAGGCGGATTTGCCCATGCCGCTCCAGAATGAAGCCAGATAGCCCGCCATATAGTTACCGAAGGCGAGCGAGAGGAACTGCACGGCCATCATGATGGAGGCGAGCTTGGCCGGCGCGGTGCGGCTGAACAGGGAGAGGCCGACGGGCGAGAGATAAAGCTCGCCAACAGTTTGCAGGGCGAGGGCGCCAACGAGCCAGAGGACGCTGACTTGGATGCCGCGGTCGATTTCCAGGCCGGCGGCGGCGAGCAGCGCGAAGCAGGCGGCGGTGGCGGCGCAGCCGATGGCCATCTTGGTGACCGGCGCGGGCTCCCTGCCCCGCTTTGCCTGCCACGCCCAGAACGCGATGATCAGCGGGGTGAAGGTGAAGATGAAAAACGGATTGAAGGACTGGATGTCCTCCGGGTGCAGCGTGGCAAATCCGACGGAGAGATCGGTGTTGTTCTGCGCCATCAGGGCGACGGTGCTGTATTGCTGGCCGTAGCAGCCCCAGAAGAAAAGATTGCAGAAGGCGACAAGAACGAGGGCGACGACGGTGCGGCGTTCCGTGGATGTGAGCGGCGGCGCGGCGGTTGCGGGATTGCGGTCGCGGTTGCGGCGTTCGGCCGCTTTGCGCCGCGCGCGCACGTCAGGCGGCAGGGTGCGCAGGCCGATGAGGAAGATGGCGAGGCCGATGAGCATGGCGGCACCCGCGGCCGCGAAACCGTATTGCCAGGTGGGCGGCTGGCCGGGGGCGGCGTGGCCCAAGCGGCCGCAGATGATGGGGGCAAGGAGCGCGCCGATGTTGATGCCGACATAGAAGATGGAATAGGCGCTGTCGATGCGGTGATCGTTCGGTTCGTAGAGGCCGCCGACCTGGGTGGCGATATTTGGTTTGAGCAAGGCGACGCCGAGCACGAAGACGAGCAGGCCGATGAAGAAGAGGCGCGGGTCCGTCAGGAGGAATTCGCCGGTGGCCATGATGACGGCGCCGATGATGACGGCGCGCATCTGGCCGAGGACGCGGTCCGCCAATGCGCCGCCGGCGAGCGGACGGATCACGGCAACGCCGACGCCGTTGTC
>CAZZYR010000554.1:0-1702 GCA_964658235.1 uncultured Acetobacteraceae bacterium
TCATGAACGCGCTGATGTATGACGGGAAGAAGTCCGCCGCCGAGGGCATCGTCTATGGTGCGCTGGACGTGATGAAGAAGCGTGGCGGCAACGCGGCCGATCCGGTCCGCATGTTCCACGAAGCGCTGGACAACGTGAAGCCGGCCGTTGAGGTGCGCTCGCGCCGCGTCGGTGGCGCCACTTATCAGGTGCCGGTTGAAGTGCGGACGGAGCGTCGTCAGGCGCTGGCCATCCGCTGGCTGATCGACGCCGCACGCAAGCGCGGTGAGCACACGATGGAGGATCGGCTTTCGAACGAGTTGTTCGATGCCGTTAATAACCGCGGGTCCGCGGTGAAGAAGCGTGAAGACACGCACCGCATGGCCGAAGCCAACAAGGCGTTCAGCCACTACCGCTGGTAACACCGACCACAAGCCCGGATAGGGCCACGGAGAGACGACGATGGCAAAGGCGAAATTCGAGCGGAACAAGCCGCACTGCAACATTGGCACCATTGGTCACGTCGACCATGGCAAGACGTCGCTAACGGCGGCAATCACCAAGGTGCTGGCCCAGTCCGGTGGCGCCACGTTCACGGCGTATGACCAGATCGATAAGGCGCCTGAAGAGCGCGCCCGTGGCATCACCATCTCCACGGCTCACGTGGAGTATGAGACGGCGAACCGTCACTATGCCCACGTCGACTGCCCTGGCCACGCGGACTATGTGAAGAACATGATCACCGGCGCAGCGCAAATGGACGGCGCCATCCTGGTGGTGTCCGCCGCGGACGGCCCGATGCCGCAGACGCGCGAGCACATCCTGCTCGCCCGCCAGGTCGGCGTGCCGGCGCTGGTCGTGTTCCTCAACAAGATGGACCTGGCCGACCCCGAGCTGGTCGAATTGGTTGAGCTCGAAGTGCGTGACCTGCTGAGCAGCTACCAGTTCCCGGGCGACGACATCCCCATCATCCAGGGCTCGGCCGTCTGCGCGCTTGAGGGCAAGCAGCCTGAGATCGGCGAGCAGGCCGTGCTGAAGCTGATGGCCGCCGTGGACAGCTACATTCCGCAGCCGGAGCGCGCGATCGATCGTCCGTTCTTGATGCCGATCGAAGACGTGTTCTCCATCTCCGGCCGCGGTACCGTCGTCACCGGCCGCGTCGAGCGCGGCATCGTCAACGTGGGTGACGAGGTCGAAATCGTCGGCATCAAGAACACCGTCAAGACGATCGTCACCGGCGTCGAGATGTTCCGCAAGCTGCTGGATCGTGGAGAGGCCGGCGACAACATCGGCGCCCTGCTGCGCGGCACGAAGCGTGAAGATGTTGAGCGCGGCCAGGTTCTGGCCAAGCCGGGCAGCATCACGCCGCACAAGAAGTTCAAGGCTGAAGCTTACGTGCTGACGAAGGAAGAGGGCGGCCGTCACACGCCGTTCTTCACCAACTATCGTCCGCAGTTCTACTTCCGCACCACGGACGTGACGGGTGTGGTGCAGCTGCCGGAAGGCGTGGAGATGGTCATGCCCGGGGACAACGTGTCCATGGACGTGGAACTGATCCAGCCGATCGCCATGGATGAGGGCCTGCGGTTTGCTATTCGTGAGGGTGGCCGCACGGTGGGTGCGGGCGTTGTTGCGAAGATTATGGACTAGGGAAGAAAGCAGTCCTTTTTTGAAAAAAAGGACCAAAAAACTTTTGTCCACACGATCGTCGGACAAAAGTTTT
>CAZZYR010000555.1:0-1701 GCA_964658235.1 uncultured Acetobacteraceae bacterium
TGGCCCAAATTACATTATAAAGGCGCCGGATCTGGGACAGCCCCAAAGTTTTTTGCTTCTTTTTTTCAAAAAAGAAGGCCTTCCCTACGCTGTTCTTGCCCCATCGATCACGCAGAAGCTGGCCGTTGTGGTGCCGTTCCACGTCTCGGCGCGGAGATGCCCCGCCAGGTGCAGCGGCGGCCCGCGGTCCGTGAGGGCAGCGCCGAGGGGGGTGTCGCCGGCGCGGAAGAGGAGGGTTTTGAGGCGGCGGGGGTCGCCTTCGGATTGGACCTGGGCGCGGATGGTGTTGCCGTCGTTGCCGAGGCGGTCGGACCGGGCGACGCGCACGTTCGGGATGACGAGCATGGGCTCGGGGTTGGCGGTGCCGAACGGGGCGAGGCGGGCGAGGTGTTGGGCGAGTTCGAGGTTGGCGCCGCCGGCGGAGACGGTGGCTTCAACGTGGAGATGGGGGCGGGCGGGGGTGTCCGGCCGGGGCGGCAGGCGGGCGTTGAGGAAGGCGTGCAGCGCGGGCAGGCCGGCGGGGTGCAGTCCGAAGCCGGCGGCCATGGCGTGACCGCCGCCGGTGGCGAGCAGGCCGGATTGGCGGGCGGCGATGATGGCGGCACCCAGGTCCAGGCCGGGGATGGAGCGGCCGGAGCCTTTGACGAGGCCGTCCGCGGTGCCGCCGACGAGGACGGGGCGGTTGAATTTGTCCTTGAGGCGGCCGGCGACGATGCCGACGATGCCGGGGTGCCATTTGTCGCCGTGGATGAGGATGATGGCGTGGCCGGCCTGGATTTGGGCGTCGGCGGCGTCGGTGGCGGCCTGGAGCACGCCGGCTTCGACGGTTTGGCGTTGGCGGTTGACCGCGTCCAGGCGTTCGGCGAGCAGGCGGGCGTCGAGCGGGTCCTCGCAGAGCAGGAGGCGAAGGCCGAGATCGGCTTCGCCGATGCGGCCGCCGGCGTTGATTCGGGGGCCGAGGGCGAAGCCGCAGGTCATGGCGGAGGGGGCTTCGCGGGTGTTGGCGACGTCCAGCAGGGCGGCGAGGCCGGGGCGGGCGCGGCGGGCCATGACGCGGAGGCCCTGGGCCACGAAGGCGCGGTTGAGGCCGGTGAGCGGCATGACGTCACAGATGGTGGCCAGGGCGACCAGATCGAGCATGTCCCGCAGGTCCGGCTCGGGGCGTTGAGAAAAATGGTTTTGGGCGCGCAGGCTGCGGAGCGTGGCGATGGCGGTGAGGAAGGCGATGCCGGCGGCGCAGAGGTGGTTCAGGCCGGAGGTGCAGTCCAGGCGGTTGGGGTTGACGGTGGCGAGGATGGGCGGAGGCAGGTCTTCCGCCTTGTGGTGGTCCAGGACGATGATGTCCGCCTGGCCTTGGATGGCGGCGAGGGCTGCGTGGGCGGAGGTGCCGCAATCGACGCAGACGAGCAGGGTGGCCCCCTGCCCTGCCAGGCGTTGAAGCGCGGGGGCGTTCGGGCCGTAGCCTTCGGCGAGGCGGTCCGGGATGTAGGGGAGGACGGGGCAGCCGAGGGTGCGGAGGAAGGTGGTGATGATGGCGGCGCTGCAGGCGCCGTCCACGTCGTAGTCGCCGAAGACGGCGACGGTTTCGGCCCGAGTGATGGCGGCGGCGAGGCGGGCGGCGGCGGTGTCCATGTCCCGCAGGGTGGCGGGGTTGGGCATCAGGGCGCGCAGGGTGGGGGTGAGGAAATCCGCGGCGGCGTC
>CAZZYR010000556.1:0-1698 GCA_964658235.1 uncultured Acetobacteraceae bacterium
CATTGGCAGTATGACGGCTAACGCAGCGATGCGCGCCTTCAATCGGGAAAAGTGCATGTTCGGTCCTCTCACAGGGCGGCTGCGTCGAGCTCGCCGGTGCGGATCCGCACGGCGCGCTGGATGTCGAGCACGAAGATCTTGCCGTCGCCGATCTTGCCGGTCTGGGCGGCGCGCATGATGGCTTCCACCACCTGGTCCACCTGATCGGCCGGCACGGCGACCTCGATCTTCACTTTCGGCAGGAAGCTCACGTGGTACTCGGCCCCACGATAGATTTCCGTCTGTCCCTTCTGCCGGCCGAACCCTTTCACCTCGGTGACGGTGAGGCCCTGGACTCCCAACGGAGTCAGCGCCTCGCGCACGTCGTCGAGCTTGAAAGGTTTGACGATGGCTATAACCAGCTTCATCTCAATACCCTTCTCCGCGTCAGAACACCTTGCCCGGGCCCGACGTGGTCGTTTCCTTTCAAGAACCATGCCGGGCGATGGGAACCGCCGCGCATCTGCTGAAGCGCGGATAAGTGCCCATGTTTTGTGCAGGGTTGACGAAAAGGTGTAGCCGAATGCCGCCAGCAACAGTTGATGTGTGTGTCGTGGGCGCGGGGCCGGTGGGCGGCGCCCTTGCCTGCCGCTTGGCGCAGGCCGGATTAAGCGTGGCCGTGATCGACAGGGCGGCCTTGCCGCCGATGGAGCATCCGAGCTTCGACGGCCGGGCCTATGCCATAGCCGCGGGGTCCCGCGCGCTGCTGGAGGAGGCTGGCATCTGGGCGGCTTTGCCGCTGCCGGTGGGCCCGATCGAGCAGATCAGGGTTTCCGACGGCAAGCCGGGGCGGCCGGCGTCCCGGCTGTTCCTGCATTTCAATGCCCGCGAGCTGGATGCGGCGGATGCGGCGCCGGGGGCGCTGGGGTGGATGGTGGAGGCGCGCAGCATGCGGGTGGCGCTGAACGCCTGCCTTCATGCCGCGCCAAACCTGGTGGTGCATGCGCCGGCGCAGGCGGAGGTGGCGCGGCACGCGGATGGCGCGACGATCACGCTGGCGGATGGCACGGCGTTTTCCGCGCGGCTGGTGGTGGCGGCGGAGGGGCGAGACTCACCGTTGCGGCGGCAGGCGGGGCTGACAGCGGCGCGCTGGGCCTATCCGCAATCGGGGATCGTGTGCGCGATTGCGCATGAGCGGCCGCACAACAATACGGCGCTGGAGCATTTCCTGCCGGCCGGACCGTTCGCGCAGCTGCCGATGGCGGGCGGGGAGGCGGGGCCGAATCTGTCCGCCATCGTGTGGACGGAGCGGAAGGACGTGGCGCCCCGGCTGATGGCGCTGGACGATGCGGCATTCGGCGCGGAGGTGGCAATTCGGCTGGGCACGCATCTGGGGGCCGTGCGGCCGGTGGGGCGGCGGTGGATCTATCCGCTGTCCGCCATGTACGTGCACCGGGTGACGGCGCAGCGGCTGGCGGTGGTGGGCGATGCGGCGCACGGCATCCATCCGATTGCCGGGCAGGGGCTGAATTTGGGGCTGCGGGACGCGATTGCGCTGTCGCATCTGTTGATCGCGGCGCATGCGGCGGGCGGGGATGTGGGCGATCCGGCGCTGCTGGCGCGGTATCAGCGGGCGCGGCGTGCGGACAATCTGTCCATGCTGGTGGCGACGGATGGGCTGGACCGGCTGTTCAGCACGGATAATCCGCTGGTGCGGGC
>CAZZYR010000557.1:0-1688 GCA_964658235.1 uncultured Acetobacteraceae bacterium
GTTCTGTGACGTAATCTCCACCCGCCCCGTCGCCAGATCCTTCACCGGCTGGTTCGCCCCCCGATGCCCTCGCTCCAGCTTGTACGTCCGCCCCCCCAGCGCCAGCGCCAGCAACTGATGCCCCAGGCAAATCCCAAACACCGGCACGCCCGCCTCCAGCACCCCGCGGATCGCCGGCACGGCATACGCCCCCGTCGCCGCCGGATCGCCCGGCCCGTTGGACAAAAACACGCCGTCCGGCCGATGCCGCAAAATATCCTCAGCCGTGCTCCCCGCCGGCACCACCGTAATCCGGCACCCCGCCGCGGCCAGCGATCGGAAAATGTTGCGCTTCGCCCCATAATCCACCGCCACCACATGGAACCGCGCCGCCTTTCCCCCCGCGGCAAACCCGTCCGGCCAGGCCCAAACCCCCTGATCCCACACATAACTCTGCGTGCAACTCACCTCACGCGCCAGATCCATCCCATCCAGCCCCGGCCACGCCTGCGCCAGTGCAACCAGCGCCGGTAGATCAAACCGCCCATCCGGCGGATAACACAGCACCCCATGCGGCGGCCCGCCGTCGCGAATGCGCATCGTCAGCGCCCGCGTATCCACCCCGGCCAGACCCGCCACATTCTGCGACCGCAGCCACTCATCGAGCCGCGCGACGCTTCGCCAGTTGGACGACGCGCCGATATCCTCGCGCAGCACCACCCCGCGCGCGGCAATCCCCGCCGCCTCCTGATCGTCCCCGTTCACGCCCGTGTTGCCGATATGAGGAAAAGTGAACGTGATAATCTGTCCGGCATAGGACGGATCGGTCAGTGTCTCCTGATAGCCAGTCATGCCCGTGTTGAAGCAGATCTCCCCCACCGGCAGCGCCGCCGCCGCCGTGTGCGCGCCAAACCCGCGCCCCCAGAACACCTGACCATCCGCCAGAACCAGCACTGCCGTCGCACCGGGCGGCGGCCCATCCCCCGTTGCAGACCCCTCGGCCTGCAAATCGGCCAGGCTCAGCCCGGTCGCAGCAATCACCGCGGCCCAATGCTTCGGCGGAACCGCGCGCGCCTGGCGCCATTTCCGAATGGCCTCCAGCCCCACGCCAGTCAGCCGGGCGGCGGCTTCCGCGCCCCCCAAGCGTTCGATGATCTCATCCACGTTCTGGGCCATGCCGCAAACCTATGGGAAAAATTTTCCCGCAGCAATATTTTTTCAAATCCTCGGGAGATCTGTTCCCCGCGCGCAAAGCTTGACGCTCAGCCCCCCACCCGCCACCTGTGGCCTCAAGGCGCCGGGCAGGCCGGCGTCAGCCGAGGCCGCTGATGTCCACCCGCATCGAAATCGATCACGCCGCCGGCGGCGCGCGGCTGCTCCGCCACCCGGAAAAGGCCCATCGCCAGGACAACCCCATCCAGCGAAAGCCGGACTGGATCCGCGTCCGCGCGCCCAGCCACCCCGTCTATCACGAAACCCGCAAACTCATGCGCGAGGCTGGCCTCGTCACGGTCTGCGAGGAAGCCGCCTGCCCCAATATCGGCGAGTGCTGGTCCCAGCGTCACGCCACCATGATGATCATGGGCGACACCTGCACGCGCGCCTGCAGCTTCTGTAACGTTCGCACCGGCCTGCCGGACGCGCTGGACGCCACTGAACCCGCCCGCGTCGCCGCCGCCGTGGCCAAACTCGGCCTGCGCCACGTCGTC
>CAZZYR010000558.1:0-1685 GCA_964658235.1 uncultured Acetobacteraceae bacterium
CTGCGCTGTCGCGGACTCAATTGATAAAAGTTTTTTGCTTCTTTTTTTCAAAAAAGAAGTCTTTCTTCCTTCCTTATGATCCCCGACGAACTCCTGACCCTTCGCAGCAGCATCGACAACATCGACGCTGCCCTGATCCATCTCCTGGCCGAGCGCTTCAAATGCACCCAACAGGTGGGAAGGCTGAAAGCCCGGCTGGGCCTGCCCGCGTCGGACCCCGCCCGGGAAGCCGAGCAGGTGGCCAGGCTCCGCGCCCTGGCGGAGGGCGCGCATCTGGATCCGGAGTTTGCCGAGAAATTTCTCGCCTTTGTGGTGCGCGAGGTGATCCGCCATCATGAGTCGCTGGCCGCAGCAATGTGATTGCAACCTCGCAACGCCGGCAATGTTGCCTGGATGATCCACCAGGCCGGACCATGCCATGCCGAAACTTGTCGTTGCCATACCCGTTCGCGACGAAGCTGCTCTGATCGGCGACTGTCTGCGCGCACTGGCGCTGCAGCAGGGCAGTTGCAGGGCGGACATCCTGCTTCTGGTCAACAACAGCAGGGATGCGACCGCGGAGATTGCCCGCGGGCTGCAGCCGACCCTGCCCTGCACCGTGCATGTGGTGGAGCATAATTTCCCTGCCCACCAGGCGACTGCCGGGCACGCGCGCCGACTGGCGATGCATCAGGCGGCGATGCTGGTCCAACCCGGCGGTGTGGTGTTGACCACGGATGCCGATGGCTGCGTTGCGCCGGACTGGCTGGAGTTGAATGTGGCTGCGCTGGCGCGCGGCGCGGACGCAGTGTGCGGCCGCGCTGTGATTGATCCTGTGGATGCGCTCGCCATTCCCGCCCGTCTGCACGAGGACGATGCGCGTGAGGTGGAATATGGCAGGTTACTGGATCAGATCGGCTGCCTGCTTGATCCTGATCCGGCTGACCCTTGGCCACGCCATACCGAGGATTCGGGCGCCAGCATCGCCGTCCGGCGGGACGCGTTTCTGGCGGCGGGCGGCGTGCCGGCCGTCGCGTCAGGCGAGGACCGCGCGCTGGTTCAGGCGCTTCGGCGGGTTGATTCGCGGATCCGACATGAGCCTGATGTAACGGTGGTGGTGTCCGGCCGCGTCGTGGGGCGCGCGGTGGACGGCATGGCAGACACCATCCGCCGGCGCATGATCCGCCAGGATCCCATGCTGGACAGTGCGATGGAGCCAGTTGCCGACCGGGTCCGGCGGTTGGGGGCGCGGCGCATGGTGCGCGAGGCTTGGGCCCGGTGCGAAGTGCGGGAGACGTTTCTGCTCCATGGCGCGAGGCGGCTGGGGCTGTCCGCGCCGCAATTGCGCGGTTGGCTGTCCCTGCCGCATTTCGGCGCGGTTTGGGAACGGGTGGAGTCCAGCAGTCCGTTGCTCCGGCAATCGCACGTGGCGCGCGCGGATCTGGCCGCGCAGACAGCGGCGGCCGCAGCGGTGCTCAGCAGCCTTGCTGCCGCCCGTTTGCAGAACGAGCCAATGGAGTAGCTGGCCGAGCGCTATCGCTAGCGTTGCACCTTGACGGTGAAGCCGCCCGCCAAACTAAGCCGCTGCAACTCGGCTGCATGTCTCAAGCCGCCTGGCGCGGCCGGGTCAGCCCAGCAGGGCGGTGGTGAACTTCAGCAGGTTGCCGCCAGGAAATAATTCGCTGCGCATACCTGCCGCGCGGCCG
>CAZZYR010000559.1:0-1684 GCA_964658235.1 uncultured Acetobacteraceae bacterium
TCGAAATTGAACACGTGGCTCAGCCCGCCGATGTCGATGCCGCGCGCCGCCACGTCGCTGCACACCAGCAGCCGAAGCTCGTTCTTCTTGAATTTGTCGAGCGTGGCGAACCGCGCCGGCTGGCTCATGTCGCCGTGCAGGGAGCCCACGGAAAACCCATGCTGGGTCAGCGATTTGTAGAGGATGTCCACGTCGCGCTTGCGGTTGCAGAAGATCAGCGCGTTGGACACGTCCTCGGACCGGATCAGCCGGCGCAGCGCCTCGCGCTTGTCGTCCTCGGCCACCAGGGCCAGGCCGGCCACGATGGTGGTGGCCACGGAGGCGGATTTGGACACCGTGATCATCCGCGGATTGTCCAGGAAGGCGTCCGACAGGCGGCGGATTTCCGGCGCCATGGTGGCGGAGAAGAACAGCGTCTGGCGATTTTTCGGCAGCATCGCCACGATGCGCTCGACATCGGGGATGAAGCCCATGTCCAGCATGCGGTCCGCCTCGTCGATCACCAGCAGCTTGGCGTCCGTCAGCATCAGCCCGCCGCGCTCGAACAGGTCGATCAGGCGGCCAGGGGTGGCGATCAGCACGTCCACGCCCTTCATCAGGGCCTCTTTCTGGTCATTCAAGCTTTCGCCGCCGATCAGCAGCGCGTGGTTCAGCTTGAGATATTTGCCGTATTCGACGAAGTTTTCCGCTACCTGCAAGGCAAGTTCACGAGTCGGCTCGAGGATCAGGCTGCGCGGCATGCGGGCGCGGCTGCGCGAGCCGCTAAGGATATCCAGCATGGGAAGTGTGAAGCTGGCAGTCTTGCCGGTGCCGGTCTGCGCCACGCCCATCACGTCCCGTCCGGACAGCACGGCGGGGATGGCCTGTGCCTGGATCGGGGTGGGGTGGCGGTAACCCTTCTCCTCGATGGCGCGAAGGATGGGTTCGGACAGGCCGAGGTCTGCGAACAGGATCTCCGGCTCGGCCTCGGGCACCGCCACATGCGTGGTCACGGCCGCGTCAGGCGCCACGAACAGGACACCTTGCAGTTCGGCCGGTGCCGCCTGTGCGGCGATGTCGGGCGCGGCTGTGTCATTCGTATCGGCTTCGGCGGCGGCGTGCGGCTCAGGCGGCACGGGCTCGTCCGCCTCGGCGGCATTGGATTGGTTCAACAAATCTTCTCGGTCTTCAGGAAGGGAGCACATGGCACCGGCCATGCGGCGGAATTACGGCAGTGCGCGCAAATCATGGCGCCGCGCGAAGGGGGCCGAGCGGTGCTGGCTGCCTGCGCGGCGTATCGGGGAAAAGCCCCTCGGAAGTCAAGCTTTTTGGCTTGTCCTAAAGCGGCACTCCCAGCCCGCGCGTCAAAACCCACAGCCAAAGGCTAGAGATTCACCACCGAGGGCACCATGGACACCAAGAAGAGACGCTGTCTCGACCGCAACGCGCGTCGTTGCCGGTGGCAACTTCTTGGCGCTCTTGGTGTCCTTGGTGTTCTTGGTGGTGACTCTTTCTTGGTGCCGGCCCGAATTGCATCTGGTCACCGCCGCACGCCCCGCCGGAAAGGCATTCATGCCCCCATCGAACAATCTACCGATCGAGGACTACGCCATGATCGGCGACCGGGTGACCGCCGCGCTGGTGGGCCGCAACGGGTCGATCGACTGGCTGTGCCTACCCCGATTCGATAGCCAGGCGTGTTTCG
>CAZZYR010000560.1:0-1676 GCA_964658235.1 uncultured Acetobacteraceae bacterium
CCCGGCGAATACCTGTTTCTCAGCCGCGGCTACGATTACTGGTGGCACAAAACCTCGGACCAGCGCCTGCTGGACGCCTATGCGGCGTTCCTGCGGGACCTGCAGCCCGATGTGGTGCATTTCCACCACTTCCTGCTGCTGGGCCTGGACCTGATCACCTTCACGCGGCGCACGCTGCCCGGGGTGCGGATCGTGTTCACGCTGCACGAATTCCTGGCCATCTGCACCGCCAACGGCCAGATGCTCCGCGTCCAGGACAAGGCGCTGTGCGACCGCGCCTCTCCCGCGCGGTGCAACCAGTGCTTTCCGGAGCAGGGGCCGGAAAGCTTCTTCCTGCGCGAACTCTGGGTGAAACGGCATTTCGAGGCGGTGGACGCCTTCACCACGCCGTCCCGCTTCATGATCGAGCATTACGTGACCTGGGGCCTGGACCGCGCCCGCCTGCATCACGTGACCAACGGGCAGCGGGACTACGCCGCCGGCATCCCGCCGCCCGCGCCGGCCTCCGCCGCGCTGGCGCCGGCCGCCCGCCGCCGCTTCGGCTTCTTCGGCCAGCTTGTGGACAACAAGGGGGTGTGGCTGATCCTGGAGGCGGTGGCGCTGCTGCGCGCGGAAGGTTTTGAGGATTTCGATGTGGAGATCAACGGCGAGAACCTGCGCTACGCCAGCGAGGCCCGGCGCAGCGAGATCGAGGCGTGCCGGCAGCTGGAGGAGGCGCTGCCGCCGGCGGACCGGCGCGTGCGCTTCAACGGCGGCTACGCCGTGGATCAGCTGGCCGCCAGGATGGGGCGGGTGGACTGGTGCATTGTCCCCTCCGTCTGGTGGGAGACGTTTGCGCTGGTGATTTCGGAGGCCTGGATGTTCGGCAAGCCGGTGATCTGCTCGGATATCGGCGCGATGGCGGAGCGGGTGACGGACGGCGTGGACGGCCTGCACTTTCCCGCCGCCGACGCGCGCGGCCTGGCCGCGGTGATGCGCCGCGCCGTGACGGAGGACGGGCTTTGGGACCGTCTTGTGGCCGGCGTCCGGCCGCCGCCGGCGCGGGCGTTGATGGTGGAGGGGATGGTGGGGGTCTACTCCAGCAATTCCGGACGAAATCAGCGTGATCGAATTGCGAGATGTTGAATGAGGCGGGTTGGCGCCGAAAAATCCGGCGATTGTCTTCGCTCTTCGTCGACAACACGATTCTTATAGACCCGGGCAAGTGGCCTAAAAGCCTTAGTCGTGACAGGCTGATCAAATTAGCCAATGGATATCTCAAAATAACAGGTTGGTCCCGACTGCCGAACCAAATTTATTTTGATCTTTTTGTCCGCGCTCGACGCGGACATCTCGAGGCAAATTTGATGGTTTTAGACGGAACAACCACGTCTTTGACCACCGCGCTGAGGGACGCGACCGAATATAGCCGGGTGTCTTCGTCCATAATAGGTGTTCTAACAACAACGTACATACCAGAAAATCTCAAACGCGAAGCAGTCCTCGCTGCCTCGTATGTGATCAATCCCTCCGACCTCCCTAGCTTGGAGCTTTCAATTGAAAGAGCTTCTGCCCGTAGGCAAGAGTGGCTGGACCACAGTTGTAGCCCCGCTCGCGAAGCTTCTTCGAACGAAGACGCGCAGAGAGATTTGGTGCCAGCGGCAATCGCGGATGATCCATCGGACGTACAACTTTTG
>CAZZYR010000561.1:0-1671 GCA_964658235.1 uncultured Acetobacteraceae bacterium
GCTGGAGCTGCGGGCGCCTGGCGGGGGGTGGAACGGGCTGGGCGTGCGCCGGCTGAAGGAGAAGATGGGGACGAAGGCGCTGCCGACGGCCGAGCTGGATCTGATAGGGGCACGGGCGGTGCCGGTGGGCGGGCTGGGGCGCGGAGTGGCGAAGGTGGCGAGCCTGTTGAACATCGCGCGGGTTTGGGCGGCGTATGCGGGGCCGGCGGCGGTGGGGCATCTGCTGGGGCTGGCGCGGGATTATGCGCGGGTAAGGCAGGTGTTTGGGCGGCCGCTGGGCGAGCAGCCGATGCATCGGGCGTGGCTGGCAAGGATTGCGGCGGAATATGAGGCAATGCTGGCGCTGTGCTTCGAGACGGCGGCGGCGGTGGGCCGGGCGGAGCATGGCGGCAATGCGCAGATGGCGCGGCTGCTGGCGCCGCTGACGAAATTATCCTGTGCGCGACAGGGGATTTGGGGAACGAGCGAGCTGATCGAGAGCTTTGGCGGTGCGGGATATGTGGAGGATACCGGGCTGGCCAGGGTGTTCCGCAATGCGCATGTGCATGCGATCTGGGAAGGGACGACGTCGGTTCTGTCGCATGACGTGCTGCGGGCGTTGCGGTCGCGTGATCTGGGGATGGAGTGGCTGGAAGATGTGGGGGCGCGTCTGAAGGGCGTGCGGCTGGGGGCGCTGGAGGGGTGCGTGGCGCGGACGGCGGCCGGGCTGGAAGTGCTGCGGCCGATGGTGCTGGAGCCGGATGAGCGAGAGGGACGGCGGCTGGCGGGCGGGATGGCGCGGGTGACGCAGGCGGCGCTCCTGTGCGAAGCGGCGGAGTGGCGCGCGGCGCGCAAGGGCGATGCGCGTGGCGTGGTGGCGGCCGAACTGTTCACGCGCGAGCCGCTGGTGGCGCCGGCGAGCGTGGATCTGGAGTTGGACGCACTGGCTTACGGATCAGCCGCCTGATGGATGTGAGCCTGTTCATCACCTGCTTCAACGACACGCTGTTTCCACAGACCGGACAGGCGGCGGTGCGCGTGCTGGAGCGGCTGGGGCAGACGGTGGATTTCCGGCCGGCGCAGACATGTTGCGGGCAGATGCACAGCAATTCCGGATATCCGCGGGAGGCGCTGACGTTGGTGCGGCGGTTTGTGGAGGTGTATCGGGACGCGGATTGCGTGGTGGTGCCGTCCACATCCTGCACGACAACGATCCGGGCGCAGTATCCACGGCTGGCGGCGGAGGATGCGGCGCTGCTGGCGGAAGTGGAAGCGCTGGTGCCGCGGGTGTTTGAATTCAGCGAGTTTCTGACACGGGTTTTGGAGGTGGAGGATGTGGGGGCGTATTATCCGCATCGGGTGACGTATCATGCGTCTTGCAATTCGCTGCGCGGATTAAAGCTGGGCGGGGCGCCGCGCGCCTTGCTGGGGGCGGTGAAAGGTCTGGACTTTGTGGATTTGCCGGCCGTGGAGGAGTGTTGCGGGTTTGGCGGGACGTTTGCCGTGAAGAACGGCGAGGTTTCGACCGCGATGCTGACGGACAAGATGCGGGCGGTGCTGGCGACGGGAGCGGAGGTGGTGACGGCGGGGGATAATTCCTGCCTGATGCATATTGCCGGGGGGCTGTCGCGGTTGAAGGCGGGCGTGAGGGCGATGCATTTGGCGGAGATTTTGGCTTGTGAAGAAAAGTAA
>CAZZYR010000562.1:0-1671 GCA_964658235.1 uncultured Acetobacteraceae bacterium
TGCGTGCAACATCAGCAGGACGCCCGCCCCTCATGCCCACCACCGCCGCTCTCGCCTACCCTCTGCTTGGCCTTCTTGTCGGTATTACGGTGGGCCTCACCGGCGTCGGTGGCGGCTCCCTGATGACGCCTCTGCTGGTTCTGCTGTTCAACGTCCACGCCAGCACCGCCGTCGGCACAGACCTGCTTTATGCCGCCGTCACCAAGTCAGTCGGCACGGTCGCCCACAGCGCCAGCGCCACGGTGGATTGGCGCATCGTCCGCCGCCTGGCCTACGGCTCAGTTCCGGCCACCGCCGTCACGCTCTATTTGCTCTACAAGTTCGGCCCGGAAAGCCCCCGCGTGGTTCATCTGATCACCTTCAGCTTGGGCATCGCCCTTCTGCTGACCGCCATCTGCATCCTGTTCCGCACCTGGATCATCGACACACTCGCCAAGCGCCTGGGCGAGCCGTCTGACCGCACCGCCTCGGTCCTGACCACCGTCAGCGGCGTCATCCTCGGCGTTCTCGTCTCGCTTTCCTCCGTCGGCGCCGGCGCGCTCGGCGTCACGGTGCTGATCATCCTCTATCCGCGGATCAAATTGGCCCGCATCGTCGGCTCGGACATCGCCCACGCCGTGCCGCTCACGCTGCTCGCCGGCCTCGGCCATTGGCAGATGGGCGACGTGAACACCCATCTCCTCGGCCAGCTTCTGATCGGCTCCATCCCCGGCATCCTGATCGGCAGCTACCTCTCCCCCCGCATGCCGGAAGGCGGCCTGCGCTCGGCCCTGGCCGCCGTCCTGTTTGTTGTTGGCGGCAAGCTCGTTTTCTGAAAATCGCGCGGCTCGCGCCTAACGCAACATCCGCCCGATGCGCCGCAGCGGCTCCGTCACGCGCCAGCTTGTGGAGGACTTCAACACCGCGACCTCGGTCTCAAGCACACCTATGCGCGGATCCGCCGGGCGCGGCTGGTCCGCGCGCCGCAGCACCACCTGGTAGTAGCCGTTCGTCTGCAGTGCCAGATAATGCATCGCCCAGCCATGCTCGACCATGAACTCGTGCGTTGCGTAGATCACACCGATCAGATGCTCCGCCTGCATCTGATCCACCAGCGTGTAGTCGTCCATCATGATCCAGCCATCGGGCCTGATCTTCCTGACCAGCACGCCAAGATCCCGCTTGACCGCATCAAACTGATGGTCGGCGTCCACATACGCGATGTCCACCGACTGATCCGGCAAAACGATCGAGCATGATGGCGCTGTCGCCTTGCAGAACCTCCATCCGGCCAGTTGCTATTTCGCGCGCGTAACGGCGCGTATACCACTCGAAATGCGTCAGCCCGCCGAAATGTTCCTCGGCCGTGCGGCCCCACAGGCTTGGCAGCGTGTGCAGACCGAAATCATCGATCGCGATGTAGCGCTTGGGCTCCGCCACCGCGAGCGCCACGTTCGTGAAATACCCAAGCGCCACGCCGATTTCCGCGAACACCTTGCCCTTCGGTAGCAGCTGGACCACCGCGTCGCGGCCCGGCAGCACCATGGCGCCGCGCACCAGATGGTCCGGCAATTCTGGAACGGGAGGAGGAAGATAGGGCATCGCGATTCATTCCAGGAGTGGACACCGCACGGAACGGCCGCACGCAGCCGGCTTGGCAATCCTCGACGCCAGCGCCCGCTCCGCTTACCC
>CAZZYR010000563.1:0-1401 GCA_964658235.1 uncultured Acetobacteraceae bacterium
CTGGCGGCGCTGGACGATGCGGGATTTCGGGCGCTGTTTGCCGGCTCGCCGGTGAAGCGGTCCGGGCGCGGGCGGTTTGTGCGCAACGTGCTGGTGGCAATCGGCAATTCGGGCGATCCGGCGCTGCGGGAGAGTGCGCAGGCGCGGGCGGAGGACCCGGACCCGGTGGTGGCGGAGGCGGCGCGGTGGGCGGCGGAGCGGCTGGCTGGATGAGCGGCCGGCTGGTGAAGCGGAGCTTTGCGCTCGCGGGTCACAGGACGAGCGTGGCGCTGGAGGCGGCGTTCTGGAGCGCGCTGGAGGTGGTGGCGGGGGAGCGCGGCGTCAGCCTGCTTGGACTGGTGGCGCAGGTGGATGCGGGGCGGGAAGAGGGGCAGGCGCTGGCCTCCGCGCTTCGGCTGCACGCTTTATTGCATTTTCGGACGAACCTTCCGCCGCGTTAACCGTTCGGTAGCACACAGGCCCGCAAAGTTCGCCCACCCTAAAACGGGTGTTTCGAATGGAGAATCCCATGGCCCTGCTTTCAAATGCCGCCACTGCCCTCACTGCCCCGCTGTTTGCCTTGCCCGTCAGTCCGCTGATGCTGGCGGACCGGCTTTTGAGCCTGGCTGAGGATGCCGAACGGTCCGGCCTTCACCGCCCCGCTGAGCGGCTGCTGCGCCTGGCTTATGCTGTGTATGACGAGAAACCTTCGCGCGGATGAACGAAGCGTATGGCGGCGGCGGGCGGTGCGCGGTTTGGCGGCCGCTTGCCTTGGCGGGCTGCTGTGGTGGGGCGGCCTGGCAGACGCCGCGGTGCCGGCGCCAGGCCATGGGCTGCCTGGAGATACGGTGTTGCCGCCGCGCGTGACTCCGGCGGCGCGGCGCGCGTGGATGGCGCGGCAATCTGCATTGTGCCTGGTGGCTATTGCAGAGTCCGGGGAAAAGTATCGCCTACCTTCTGGGCTGCTGGGGGCGGTGTCCCGGGTGGAGACGGGGCGGCCGTTGCCGGTGACGGGAGACCGCCAGCCTTGGCCGTGGGCGGTGAACGCGGACGGGGAATCGCTGTTTTTCGATACGCGGGCGCAGGCGGTGGCGGAGACCACGCGGCGTTTGGGCAGCGGCGCGCGATACGTGGATATCGGCTGCATGCAGGTTGATCTGCGCATGCACAGGGACGCCTTCGCCACGCTGGCCGATGCGTTCAACCCGGCGGTGAATACCGATTATGCGGCGCGGCTGCTGGTGTCCTTGCGGTCCGGGCATGGTGTGGATCGCGGCTGGGCGCGGGCGTCCGGGCTGTATCATTCGGGCACGCCAGGGGTGATGGAGCCGTATCAGGCGAAGGTGGCGCGGATGCGGGCGGGGCAGCGGGAAAGTTTGGCGAACTGAAGAAAGGCCTTCTTTTTTGAAAAAAAGAAACAAA
>CAZZYR010000563.1:1411-1655 GCA_964658235.1 uncultured Acetobacteraceae bacterium
ACTCTACTCCACCCTTATCTAGGCCAGCCCCAAAAACTTTTATCTATTTGCGCGCGCTGTTTCCCCATCCATTCGCAAAAGTCTTTTGGTTCTTTTCTTCAGAAAAGAACTACTTCCTTGCCTTCTTCTGAACCCTCCTTGTCGCCGCTTCAACTATCAGCTTCGGTCCGCTCCAAGGCCCATCCAGATCGATGGCATAGTTTCCAGGCAAAACCAGACGCAATGCGGCCGTTTCGGCATTGAA
>CAZZYR010000564.1:0-1652 GCA_964658235.1 uncultured Acetobacteraceae bacterium
CCAGGGGCAGCAATTCCCACGTTCAGCGATGGCTTGGCGCAGGGTGTGCTGACGCATGGGCAGTTCTACAGTTATTGCGTCTCGCTGGCCTCGGCCACAGCCACGGGCAAGGCGACGGTTTCTTACAGGATCTCCCGCGGGGCAACGACGATTCAGGCGGCCACGATCATTCCGTCTAGCAAGTTCAGCGTGTCGTCCAACGGCATCTGGTATTGGTGCTCCGGCTACAAGGCGCTGCCGAACAGCCCGGGTGCGGCGAACCTGTCCGGGACCGTGGCCTTCATTGCGACGGGTGCGACGAAGCCGGTGGTGTCTCATACGACGGCCGCTATCCTGCTGCAGTAGCAAGCTGGGTGGCGTGGTGAGTCAGGTGGTCGGCAATGACCGTCTGGATGAACCAGTAGGAGTGGTCGTAGCCGTCATGACGGCGCAGGTGCAGGACCTGGCCTGACTTGGCGGCGGCGGCTTCCAGCGCCTCCGGATGGAGTTGGTTGACGAGGAACTGGTCCGCGGTGCCCTGGTCCACCAGGATGGGGCCGGGGAAGGCTGTGCGGGCCATCAGGATGCTGGCGTCGTAGTCTTCCCAGGCGGCGCGGTCCGGGCCGAGGTAGTTGCCGAAGGCTTTTTCGCCCCAGGGGACGGCGACGGGGTTTGAGATGGGGGAGAGGGCGGAGACGGATTGCCATTTGCCGGGGTGGCGGAGGGCGGAGACGAGGGCGCCGTGGCCGCCCATGGAGTGGCCCATGATGCCGCTGGCGCCGGGTTTGATGGGGAAGTTTTCCGCGATCAGGGCGGGCAGTTCCTGGTTGATGTAGCTGCCCATGCGGTAATTGGTGGACCAGGGCGCGGCGGTGGCATCGAGGTAGAAGCCCGCGCCGGTGCCGAAATCCCAGTCCGTGTCCTCGCCGGGGATGCCGGCGCCACGGGGCGAGGTGTCCGGGGCGATGAGGATGAGGCCCAATTCACTGGCGAGGCGCTGGGCGCCGGCTTTCTGCACGAAGGTGTCCTGGGTGCAGGTGAGGCCGGCGAGATAATAGAGCGCGGGGCAGGTGCCTTTGGCGGCGGCGGGGGGGAGATAGACGGAGACAAGCATCTTTGTGCGTGTTTCGGTGGATTGGTGGGCGTAGACGCCCAGGGTGCCGCCGAAGCAGAGGCTTTCGGATTGTTTTTCTAGTGTGGGCATGAAGGAAGGCCTTCTTTTTTGAAAAAAAGAAGCAAAAAACTTTTGCTTCTTTCGATACGGGCGGTGGTTATCGTGTCGGGCCCAACAGATAAAAGTTTTTTGGTTCTTTTTTTCAAAAAAGAACTCTTCCTTTTCTAGAACTTCACCACCGTGCGAATGCTCTCGCCACTCGCCATCAGATCGAACGCATCGTTAATCTTCTCAAGCGGCAAAACATGCGTGATCAGGTCATCGATGTTGATCTTGCCGTTCATATACCAGTCCACGATGCCCGGCACGTCCGTGCGGCCGCGGGCGCCGCCGAAGGCGCTGCCTTGCCAGACGCGGCCGGTGACGAGCTGGAAGGGGCGGGTGGAGATTTCCTGGCCGGAGGCGGCGACGCCGATGATTGTGGATTTGCCCCAGCCGCGATGGGCGCATTCCAAAGCCTGGCGCATCAGCGTGGTGTTGCCGACGCATTCGAAGCTGT
>CAZZYR010000565.1:0-1652 GCA_964658235.1 uncultured Acetobacteraceae bacterium
GGCAATGCCCTGTCCGGCCCCCGGCCGTGCTCCCCGGCAAAGCGGGTTTGATGCAGGGAATAGCGATTTACCTATTTTGACCCTGCATCTAAGGTTCGGCCCATCCAGCCGGCGCTGTCCGCCCCGCTGGAGGGGGACGGCATGACGGAGATCTCGATAACTCTGGCAAATGGCCGGAGCGTGTCCTTTCCGATACGTGGGAACTGGATTGACACGTCCAGCGAACCCCCATGCTTCCTGCTGAGCATGCGCAAATGTGGCAGCTCAATCACAAACAACATGTGCCGCGCGCTGGCGATGGCCAACGACCGGCCATTTGTTGAAGTGGGACATACCTTCTTCAGCCAGAACCTGCCGGAGGTGGAGTGGTGCCGCGATCCGGCATTGCGTCAGCTGATACGGCCGGGCTTGATCTACGGCGGGTTCCGTAACCTGCCACGGGGTTTGCTGGATGATCCGGCTTTCATCGGCGCGCCAAAGCTGCTGTTGATCAGGGATCCGCGTGATGCATTGGTGAGCGAGTATTTCTCCAATGCATACTCCCACCCGATACCGAAGGGGGCGGAGGGCGCGGACGGCGTAACGCGGATGATGGAGGCGCAGCGGGCGCAGGCTTTGGCCGCGGACATCAGGGAAGTTGTAAAACGGCGGGCCAAGGGAATGGCGCGTGACTTTGAGGCGTATGCACCCTTGTTGCCGCTTCCGAATGTGCTTGTGCTGAAATATGAAGATATGATCTTTAGGAAAGCCGATTTGATTAGGCATCTAGCGCGCCATTTCGGCATGGTGGCGAGCGAGCAGATGGTAGCCGACATATTGGGCTGGGCGGACAAAACGCCGGAGGAGGAGGACCCGCGCAATTTCGTCAGGCAGGTCTCTCCCGGCGATCACCGCAGGAAACTGGACCGGGAGACAATCACCCATCTGAACCAAATGCTGGCGCATGCCATGGCGCAGTTCGGCTATGCGCCGTGATTTCCCCTTGAACCTCGGATTTAAGACGCCGGAGCTTCAGCAGCAGGGGTCTGGTTGGACCAGGGATAGGGTTCGGAAGGCACCTCATGCCCGAGGAATGCGCAGAGCTCCGGCCAGCCATCGCCCTTGAAGACGTTGTGGCGGAGGAGTTTGCCGGGCGGTTTGTTGGAGAAGAAGTTTTCCACGCGCCGGATGTGTGCGTGATATGCAGTTATGGGATCAGGGTAGGCTGCATATAGCGAGCCGTGTGCCAGCCGAAGGTCAAGGCCCCACACGCTGTCCTTGAGGTTCTCGTATGTCGGTGCGCGAAAAGGCCAACTGGCGGAGCCGTGCCACCTCTCGAAATGATTGTTGAAGCTGGCCAACCAGGGCTCCAGAGGCCGTTCGGTCAGGATGAACCGGGCGTTTGGGAATCGTGCAAACAGCGTCTCGAAGCGTGCACTGACTGGACTGTCGGTTGCCGCGTCGAAGAGCACGAAGTCTCGGTCGGACAGGATCTCGTGCGTGAACGGGCTATCAAAATGCGCCTGCAGATAGCCAAGCCGGTCAAGGGCCGCACCGAGCGATGATGTGCCCGTCTTGTTCAAGCCAATGCCAAAGACCTTCGGCGCCCCGAAGTCCGGGAATACCGGGGCGCGCAAAGTGGCGACCAGACGTTCGAAACGCCAAGTCCAGAA
>CAZZYR010000566.1:0-1641 GCA_964658235.1 uncultured Acetobacteraceae bacterium
CCAGGTTTTCAGCGCGCATGAGCACGCGGGGGCCGAGGAGGGAGAAGGCGCCGGTGCGGTCCGGTTCGGACATCAGCGCGGCGCGGATGGGGAGTTGCGACGTGCCCAGACGCATGGCGTCGTTGGTGTGCAAATGGAGGCGCTGGAGGACAAGAGGATCCGCGGCGACGCCGCCGGCCAGCGCGGTGGCCAGCGGGATGGCGGGATCGAGGATGGGGGCGCCGAGGAGGGGGTAGGCGGCGTCCACCACTTTAAGTTCGACGAGCATGCGGTCGCCGGAGGGGGCGACGGCGAGGGTGCGCAGGAGGGTGACGGCGGAGACGGTGGCGCCGCGGGCGGCGAGCCAGGTTCGGAGCGCATCCGGCAGCGGTTCCGCGCCGCTTTCGATGGAGATGTCGCCGCCGAGCAGGCGGGCGCCGTCCGCCGCGAGGCCGGCATCCACGGCGGCGCGGAGGTTGCCGACGGCGGCGATGGCGGCGACGCCGAGGGCGAGGCAGGCGAGGACGATACGCATGCCGCGCAG
This sequence comes from uncultured Acetobacteraceae bacterium, assembly GCA_964658235.1. Classification (GTDB taxonomy): domain Bacteria; phylum Pseudomonadota; class Alphaproteobacteria; order Acetobacterales; family Acetobacteraceae; genus BOG-908. Next base: position 524 of record CAZZYR010000566.1, read on the forward strand.
GCCGCCGCGCAGATCCCGCAGCGCCAGGCGCCAGGCGAGCGCGGCGCCGGTGAGGCTCAAGCGGCAACCGGGGTTTGGATTCGGCCGTCCGCCATGTGGAGCTGTCGGCCGCAACGGGCGGCCAGCGCCGGGTCGTGAGTGATCAGCAGGAGCGTGCTGCCGAGGCGGGCCTGCATGGCGAAGAGCAGGTCCATGACGGCGCGGCCGGTGGCGACATCGAGGTTGCCGGTGGGCTCATCGGCCAGCAGTAGGCGGGGCTCCGGGGCGAAGGCGCGGGCGAGGGCGACGCGCTGCTGTTCGCCGCCGGAGAGCTGGCCGGGGAGGTGGGTGAGGCGGTGGCCGAGGCCGACGGCGCGCAGGCTGGCCTCCGCGCGGGCGGCGGGGTGGGGCGCGTTGGCGAGTTCGAGGGGGAGCGAGACGTTTTCCAGGGCGGTCATGGTGGGGATGAGATGGAAGGACTGGAAGACGATGCCGACGGTGTCTCGTCGCAGGCGGGCCAGCGCGTCCTCGTCCAGGGCGGTGAGGTTGTGGCCGGCAACCTCCACATGGCCGCCGGTGGCGCGTTCGAGGCCGGCGAGGACCATCAGGAGGCTGGTCTTGCCGGAGCCGGAAGGGCCGACGAGGCCGACGGATTCGCCGGCGTGGATGTCCAGATCGATGCCGGCGAGGATGTTGACCGGGCCGGAGGCGGCGGCCACGGTCAGGCGCAGGCCGCGTGCGTGCACCAGCGGCGAGGGAGGCGGGGAGATGTCCATCATGCACGGATATGGGCCGGGCGCGTGGATGGCGAAGGCCACGATGGCGCTTTTCCTGTGCGGACCGGCTGCGGCTGCGCCGGTGCGGCTGCTGGTGTTCGGGGATTCGCTGGTGGCGGGCTACGGGCTGGCGCAGGAAGACGGTTTTCAGGCGCAACTGGAGCGCGCGCTGAAGGCGGACGGGTTTGATGTGGTGATCCTGGATGGCGGCGTCTCCGGCGACACGAGTGCCGGCGGGCGGGCGCGGATCGATTGGGCGCTGGCGGATCATCCGGACGCGGCGATTTTGGAACTGGGGGCTAATGATGGGCTGCGGGGGAGCGATCCCGGGCAGATGGAGGCGAACTTGAGCGCCATCCTGGA
>CAZZYR010000567.1:0-1635 GCA_964658235.1 uncultured Acetobacteraceae bacterium
AATGAAAGTGCCATCACCGGTGAATCCGCCCCGGTCATCCGCGAAGCCGGTGGCGACCGCTCGGCCGTCACCGGCGGCACGCAGGTGGTCTCGGACTGGCTGGTCATCCGTATCACCGCGGACCCGGGACAGACCTTCATCGACCGCATGATCAAGCTCGTCGAGGGTGCGGAACGCCGCAAGACACCGAACGAGATCGCGCTGGATATCCTGCTCGCAGGCCTCACCATCATCTTCCTGATCGCCGTCGTCTCGCTGGTCGGCTTCGCGCAATATTCCAGCACGCCGCTGGGTATTCCGGTTCTCGCCGCACTCCTCGTGACCCTCATCCCCACCACCATCGGCGGCCTGCTGTCCGCCATCGGCATCGCCGGCATGGATCGCCTGATCCGCTTCAACGTGGTGGCCACCAGCGGCCGCGCCGTGGAAGCCGCCGGCGACGTGGACGCGCTGCTTCTGGACAAAACCGGCACAATCACTTTCGGCAACCGCATGGCCGCCGGCCTCTATCCGGTGCCCGGCGTGGATGACCGCGCGCTCGCCGAAGCCGCCGCCTATGCCAGCCTGGGCGACGAAACTCCGGAAGGCCGCTCCATCGTCACCTTCGTGCGGGATCGCCACGGCATTAATCTGGAAACGCCCGCGGACGCGTCCGTCATCCCGTTCAGCGCCAACACCCGCGTATCCGGCCTGGATGCCGGGGGCCACCAGTGGCGCAAGGGTGCCGTGGACTCCGTGCTCAAGCTCGGGAGCATCACCGCGCCGGCGGCGTTCACGCAAAGTGTGGAGCGCGTTTCCCGCGCCGGCAGCACGCCGCTCGCCGTGCTGGCAGACGGCAAGCTCATCGGCGTCATCGAGCTGAAAGACATCGTCAAGCCCGGCATCCGCGACCGCTTCGCCGAACTGCGCCGCATGGGCATCAAGACAATCATGGTTACCGGCGACAACCGCATCACCGCGGCCGCCATCGCCACCGAGGCCGGCGTGGACGACTTCATCGCCGAAGCCACACCGCAAGACAAGCTCGCCTACATCCGCAAGGTCCAGGCCGAAGGCCGCCTGGTTGCCATGTGCGGGGACGGCACCAATGACGCGCCCGCCCTGGCCCAGGCCGACGTGGGCGTGGCCATGCAAACCGGCACCCAAGCCGCCCGCGAAGCCGGCAACATGGTTGATCTGGACAGCGATCCCACCAAGCTGATCGAAATCGTGGAGATCGGCAAACAGCTCCTGATCACCCGCGGCTCGCTCACCACCTTCAGCATCGCCAACGACATCAGCAAATACTTCGCTATCCTGCCTGCCATCTTCGTCGCCACGTATCCGGAGCTCGGCGCGCTCAACATCATGCATCTCTCCACCCCGCAAAGCGCCATCATGTCCGCCGTCATCTTCAACGCCCTGATCATTGTGGCCCTCGTGCCGCTGGCGCTGCGCGGCGTGAAGTTCCGCGCCGTCGGTGCGGCTGCACTGCTGCAGCGCAATCTGCTGATCTACGGCTTGGGTGGGATTGTCGCGCCGTTTGTTGGCATCAAAGCGATCGATGTGATCCTGACGGCGCTGCATATCTTTGCGTAAGCAAGAAGTTCTTTTTTGAAAAAAAGAACCAAAAAACTTTTATCAGTGCTGTCGCGG
>CAZZYR010000568.1:0-1632 GCA_964658235.1 uncultured Acetobacteraceae bacterium
AGCAAAAAATTTTTGTCAGTGCTTCGCGGATCTTATGGATAAAAGTTTTTTGGTCCTTTTTTTCAAAAAAGGACTGCTTGCTGCGCTTTGGCCGCAGCGATAAACGCGGCCAATGGACGACGACGACACCCTGCTGCCAATTCTCATCGCGCCGCATAAATCGCTCAAGACAAAGGCTCGCGCCGTCACGCCGGCGGACATGGACCGGGTGCGTGCATTGGTGCCGCGTATGTTCGACGCGATGTACAAGGCGCCCGGCATTGGGCTGGCGGCGCCGCAGGTGGATGTGAGCCTGCGGCTGGCGGTGATCGACCTGATGCCGAACGACGTCCGCAAGCCTTTCGTTCTGGTGAACCCGGAAATCCTGCGGGTGAGCGAGGACTGGGCGGTGCGGGAGGAAGGCTGCCTGTCCTTGCCGAACATGTATGCGGATGTCTCGCGTCCGGCGCAGGTGCGGGTGGGGTTCATGGACCTGGACGGCAAGCGGCACGAGATTGACGCCGAGGGGCTGATGGCGGCGTGCCTGCAGCATGAGTTGGATCATCTGGACGGGGTGCTGTTTACGGATCACCTCAGTGTCCTCAAGCGCAACATGCTGATGCGCAAGCTGGCCAAGGAGCAGAAGCTGGCCGCGCAAAAATGAGGCTGGCGTTCCTGGGCAGCCCGGCCTTTGCCGTGCCGGCGCTGCACGCGCTGGCCGAAGCGGGCCACACGATTGCGGCGGTGTATTGCCAGCCGCCTCGGCCGGCGCATCGCGGGCAGGCGCTGACGCGCTGCGCGGTGCATGAGGCCGCGCTGGCGATGGGGCTGGAGGTCCGCACGCCCGCGCGCGTCCGGCGGGATGAAGCCGAACATGCGGCATTTGCGGCGCTGGCGTTGGATGCGGCGGTGGTGGCCGCCTACGGCCTGATCCTGCCGCCGGAGATGCTGGGGGCGCCGGCGCGCGGCTGCCTTAATATCCATGCGAGCCTGCTGCCGCGCTGGCGCGGGGCGGCGCCGATCCATGCGGCGATCCTGGCCGGCGACGCGGAGACAGGCGTCACCATCATGCAGATGGACGAAGGCCTGGACACCGGCCCCATGCTGCTGCGTGAGGCGATCCCCATCCCGGCGCGGGCAACCACGCCTGATTTGTTCGGCGTGCTGGCGGAGCTTGGCGGCCGCCTCGTAGTCCACGCGCTGGCGGAGGCGCCCGCGGCGACGCCGCAGCCGGAGGCGGGCGTGACGTATGCGGCCAAGCTTACACGGGCGGATGGCAGGCTGGATTTCACCAGGGACGCCGCGGCGCTGGACCGGCAGGTGCGCGCACTGACGCCGTGGCCGGGCACGTTCGCGCATCTGGGGGCGGACGTCCTGAAGGTGCTGGCGGCGGAGCCTGTGGCTGGCGAGGGGGCGCCGGGCGCGATCCTGGATGCGGATTTCACGGTGGGGACGGGCGAGGGCGCGCTGCGTCTGCTGCGCGTGCAGCGGGCGGGGCGGCCGGCGGTGGATGGTGCGGCGTTTTTGCGCGGGGTGGGGGATTGGATGGGTTTAACGCTGAGATGAGGGAAGGAAGGAAGCGCTTCTTTTTGAAAAAAGAAGCAAAAACTTTTGTCTATTGGTGCGCGCGGCGGGGATACGGCGCGACTCAAA
>CAZZYR010000569.1:0-1617 GCA_964658235.1 uncultured Acetobacteraceae bacterium
CTTGTTCGAAGACTTCGCAGGCGATGAGGCCGGCTTCGGGGTGGGCGGCGATCTGGGCGCGGGTGTGTTCGCCGCCGCCGAAGCCGACTTCGAGCCAGGTGAAGGCGTCGGACGGGGACCAGGCGAGGCGGGGGAGGGTGACGTCCAGCAGTTTTTGCTGGCGGGGGCGGAGGGCGTGGGTGCGCTGGCGGCCGTAGAGGCGGTCGGGGGGGGGCTTCAAAGCAAGTAGTTCTTTTTTGAAAAAAAGAACCAAAGAACTTTTGTCAGTGCTGTCGCGAACTCAATAGACAAAAGTTTTTTGCTTCTTTTTTTCAAAAAAGAAGGCCTTTCTTTTCTTACCTGCCGAACGCGGACTTGAGATGGGGAACGAGATCCGTCTGTTCCCACGTGAACTTGTCACCATCCGGCTCCCGCCCGAAATGCCCGTAAGCACTGGTGGGCACATAGATCGGCGCGTTCAGCTTCAGGTGTTCGCGGATGCCGCGGGGGGAGAGGTTCATCAGCTCGCGCAGGGTGCGCTCCAGCTTGGCTTCCTCGACGTCCTGGCCGGTGCCGTGGAGTTCCACGTAGAGCGACAGCGGGTGGGCGATGCCGATGGCGTAGCTGATCTGCAGGGTGCAGCGGTCCGCGAGGCCGGCGGCGACGACGTTTTTGGCGAGGTAGCGCGCGGCATAGGCGGCCGAGCGGTCCACCTTGGTGGGATCCTTGCCTGAGAAGGCGCCGCCGCCGTGGGGGGCGGCACCGCCATAGGTGTCCACGATGATCTTGCGGCCCGTGAGGCCGCAATCGCCGTCAGGGCCGCCGATGACGAAGTTGCCGGTGGGGTTGATGTAGAGCTCGCGGTCCGGGCACATCCAGCCTTCGGGCAGGACGCTTTCGATGAGCGGGCGCAGGGTGCGCTGGATATCGACCTGTTCCATGCCGGCTTCGTGCTGGGTGGAGAGGACGATGCTGGTCGCACCCACGGGCTTGCCGTCCACGTAACGCAGGGTGACCTGGCTTTTGGCGTCAGGTAGCAGGCCGCGGACCCGGCGGTCCCCTGCGTGGCGGAGTTCGCTGATGGTGCGCAGGATGAGGTGGGCATAGTGCAGCGGGGCGGGCATCAGGCTGTCCGTCTCGCTGCTGGCGTAGCCGAACATGATGCCCTGGTCGCCGGCGCCTTCGTCCTTGTTGCCGAGGCTGTCCACGCCGACGGCGATGTCGGCCGACTGGGCGTGCAGGTGGCATTCGACGTGGGCGTGTTTCCAGGAGAAGCCTTCCTGGTCGTAACCGACATCCCGCACGGCCATGCGGGCGAGGTGCATGAGGTAATCCGGGGTGACGGAGGCGGGGCCGCGGGTTTCACCGGCGAGGATGATGCGGTTTGTGGTGACCATGGTTTCGCAGCCGACGCGGGCTTCCGGATCCGCGGCGAGGAAGGCGTCCAGCACGGTGTCGCTGATGCGGTCGGCGACTTTGTCCGGGTGGCCTTCGGAGACCGATTCGGACGTGAAGAGGAAGTCGCCGTTGTCGCGCATGGGTTGTTCGGTTCCGTCGGTCTGGAGTGGTGGGCAGGCGCGCGGGTTGCGCCGCCTCCGCCGGAAGTGCGGTTTGGAGACGTCGCGCGCGACGGCGGTT
>CAZZYR010000570.1:0-1597 GCA_964658235.1 uncultured Acetobacteraceae bacterium
CTGGGCAACGTCGAGCGCCGTGGCGGTGCCGATTTGCACGCGCACCTGGAACACGTTCAGCGTCGTCTTGGCATCCTGCAGGTTGCGCTCGGCCACCGCCAACTGATCCGCGGCGCCAAGCGCCTGGAAGTAGGTTGTGGCGACCGATGTGACGACGGTCAAAGCGACGTTCGCCTGGTCGAAGCGGCTGGAGAGGGCGGCGGCTTGCGCTGCCTGGAACGTCGCGCGGTTCTTGCCCCAGAAATCCACCTGGTAGGCGACGGCGCCTTCCGCGCTGTATTGCCGGGTATCGACGAAGCGGGTCTTGCTGGAGCTACTGCCTGCTACGACCGTGCTGCCGGTCGTGGATGTGGTCTGGGTGGTGCTGCCGCCGCCGGTGCTGGTGGAGGATGTCACGCCGGTGGACCCCGTGGTCACGCCGGATACCGCGCCGCCACTACTGGAGCCGATACGAGTATAGCTGGCGCCGCCCGTGGCCGTGATGCTCGGCAGCAGCGGAGCGCCGGAAATCCCAACCTGCGCGTCTGCCTGCACGACCCGCGCCGCCGCGGCTGCCAGGTTCTGGTTATTTGCCCGTGCATACTCGATGAGCCGGGTCAGCTCCGGGGAGCCGAACGCGCGCCACCAATCCGTCGCAGGCCATGCTTGCGACGCGCTCTCCACGGTGGCGCGAAAGGCGGCCGGGATGGTGAGCGCAGGACGTTCATAATCCGGACCCAGATCGCAGCCAGTCACGAGGAAAGCGGCGGCAGCGATGGCAGGCCAGGGCCGGAATAGCAGGAAAAAGGCGTGCGGCATCGGCGGCGAAATAGTCCTCGTACTAACGATCGGTTTTCAGGGTGCGGCCCAATCTAGCACAAACTGCGGGGCGGCGTGTAACAGGGCGATTGCGCGCGAAGAGCTAGTCACCGGAAAAGGCGGCACCATAGCGCTTAGCCGTGACGCGGGTCACAGCAAGGCCGCCATGGTTTAGACCAATGTTCCTCCGTCCGAACAGGAGGTTCAAGCGATGGCAAATTTCTCCGCCCAGCAGCCGGTGTGGTTCACATCTCAATCGATCAGCACGGTTGGGACCAGGCCATCCAAACCCGAAGTCAGCGTCATGGTCCAGGTTCTCGCAACGGCAGGACGTTTGGTGCTGCGGGCGGTCACGACGAAGCTGGCGAATATGCAGGAGCGCCGCCGGTTCAGCGCTCTGGGCCCTTATGGCCGTCTTGAGTTGGACGCGCTGCTGACCGCGTGTGGCGACAAGGGTGTTCACGGCGGGCAAGCCTGGAGAGGCTGTCAGGAGCAGGATCACGAACTGCTATGGGGCCGCAGCGCCGCCGTTGCGGGCCGGGTACGGGCATGATGCCGATCCCCATCTCCTATGCCGGCTGGGCCGAAAGGCGCCGTAGCCTCCCGCTCAGCCGACGCGCACCGCACTGGGTCGCAATCATTCGAAGCATCGCGCCTGCGGTGATGGCGCTGATACTTGGCATTGCAGGCGCCCTTGCTGTTGCCAGGTGCCAGCCTTGGGTCCTGGAACAGCTTGGCACGCCGTTGAGCCTCGATGCGGGCGGCTGATCCGCAACCGCCCTGGCCAAGCCCTCACGTC
>CAZZYR010000571.1:0-1593 GCA_964658235.1 uncultured Acetobacteraceae bacterium
AAGTCTTCCTTTCTTAGAGTCCATCAATGATATATCTTGAAGACATCCAAGTTGGCGACCGTGCGATCCTCGGCCCCATCCACGTCACCCGCGAGGAAGCGCTCGATTTCGCCCGCAAATACGATCCCCAGCCTTTTCACCTGGACGACGAAGCCGCAGCCGCACATCCGTTTTTCAAGAGGCTCTCCATCAGCGGCTGGCAAACCTGCGCCTATGCTATGCGCATGATGGTCGATGAGATGCAGGCGCGCGGCGTCAACTCGCTCGGCTCGCCCGGCATGGACAACATACGCTGGCTGAAGCCCGTCTATCCCGGCGACACGCTGACGCTTGAGGCGGAGACAATCGAAGTGCGCGTCTCCCGCAGCAAGCCGGAGATGGGCATGGCCAAGCGCCGCTACATTTGCCACAACCAGCATGGCGATGCGGTGATGAGCATGGAGGGGACCGGCCTTTTCGCCACACGGCCGGCGGAATAACGTCGCCGGCCGCGGTGTGCCCTGGCGGCGCGGGCGTTCTGCCGTCACGATAGGGAGCGGGGTTTCGAGCCTGACGGAGTGCCTGTGGTGGCCGATACGTATCGTGTGGCGGTAGTCCTGCTCATGGCTTCCCTGTGGCTGCCGGGCGCTGCTGGCGCACACCCTCCGCCGATCGAAGCGATGCCGCCAGCCGTGCCAGGCGCGCCCATTCCTTTGCCGCGGTTGCGGCCCGCCCCGGGTGGCAACGCACCTCCCGCGATCAGGACCGCCCTTGCCACCAGCCGGCTCACCCTTGCCCCGCCGGCACCTTTGGAGGCCGACGAAGACCAAGCGGCGGCCCTCGCCACCTTGCGTGGCATCATGGCGAAGGAGGTTTCCGGCCTGCTGCCTGCGGACCGCAGCTGGCAGAAAGACGCCGTGAGTCACGCCCAGGCCATGTTGGCGCAGACGGGCCATTCGATCGACTCGCCGCAGCTTGTCCTGGTGGTGGATCGCGATCCGGCGCGGCAGAGACTGGCCGTGATGCTGGCGCAACCGGCGCCCGCACCGTGGCAAATGGTGGGCGCCGTCCACGTCTCCACCGGCCAGGCCGGACGCAAGGATTATTACATCACGCCGGTCGGCGTGTTTCCGCATACGGACGCCATTCTGGATTTTCGCGCAGAAGGCACGTTCAACGAACATCACGTTCGTGGCTTGGGCACAGCCGGCATGCGCGTGTGGGATTTCGGCTGGCAATGGGCACTGAAGGGCTGGCACACCGACGGCGCCGGTGGGGACATTCGCCTGCAGATGCATGCGACGGACCCTGACCTGCTGGAACGGCGACTTGGTCATCCTGCCTCGGAGGGATGCGTGCGCCTATCCTCGTCGATGAACCGGTTCCTGGACCGGAATGGCGTGCTGGACGCCGATTACGAAGGCGCGGCGATCCAGGATGTGCGCTACCGGGCACTCCTGCTGCCCAAACGCTCTCCCACCCGGCTTGCCGGCCGCCTGCTGATCGTCATCGACACGCGGCTGCCCACGGACTGGCCGCCAACGGCCGCTTCGCGGCCCGCTGATTGGCCGGATCCGAATGTGGCGCCGCCGGCACCGGACCCCGCCTCGATCG
>CAZZYR010000572.1:0-1588 GCA_964658235.1 uncultured Acetobacteraceae bacterium
TGGCCCGTAGAGGTTGAATCCCGAACGCCGCGCCAGGCTGGGCTGGCCAGAGCAACTATAAATATGCTGGACGGGTGCAGATGCCGCGGCGGCGTCCGGCAAGACGTGCGCGGATCAGGCGGGTTCGCCGGCCAAAGGCTCGCTGCCGAGGGCGCGGAAAAGAGCTGTGACTTCAAGGATGGCGGCGGCTGCTTCGGCTTCGTCCGTGCCTTTGGCGACGATGGCGACGCCGGCGACCTTGTCCCGGAAATAGGGGTAGCTGCCGATATCGAGGGCGGGATGGCGCGACTGGACCTCCGTAAGGCCGGCGGCGATGTCCCCCTCCCGCACGGCGTGGGCGTGGACGCTGCGGGAGATGACGGGGGCTCCCCCGGCCAGCGTGGGGGCGAGGGTTTCGAACATCAGGCGCATGATGCTGGGCACGCCGGCCATGACGTGGACGTTGCCCATGGAGAAGCCGGGCGCGATGTGGCCGTTGTCGATCAGCACCGCCCCCTGCGGCATGGTGGCCATGCGCTGGCGCGCCGCGTTGAAGCCGCCGGCGGGATAATGCGCCTCCATGCGGGCCCAGACGGTGGGTTCCGGCACCCAGGGCACCCCGAAGGCGGCGGCGATGCATTCGCTGGTGATGTCGTCATGCGTGGGGCCGATGCCGCCGGTGGTGAAGACGTGGTCATACCGGCCGCGCACATCGTTGACGGTGGCGATGATGGTGTCCGCCACGTCCGGGATGATGCGGACTTCACGGAGGGGGATGCCGAGCTCGCCGAGGCGTTTGGCGAGGTAGTTGACGTTGGCGTCCTGGGTGCGGCCGGAGAGGACTTCATTGCCGATGACGAGGAGGCAGGCGGTGGGGTTCATGGGCGGCAACCTAGAAGCCTTCTTTTTTGAAAAAAAGAAGCAAAAAACTTTTGTCTGTTTGGACCCGACGTTTGCAGCTCGTCGGATCCCCCGGATAAAAGTTTTTTGGTTCTTTTTTTCAAAAAAGAACTGCTTGCTTTCTTACAACGTCGTCCGCAGCAAAAACATCTTGAACCGGTCGACGAGATATTCCGCCACGCGCGACAACAAGTTCAGCCCGACCAGGCCGTAGAGCGCGGTGCCAATGCCGATGGTGGTGGCCAGCAGTGCGGTGCCGATGCCGCGGCTGACTTCGGCCGGATCCGAGACGCCGCCGGCGGCCAGCGCGGTGAAGGTCTGCATGATGCCCAGGATGGTGCCCAGCAGGCCAAGCAGCGGCGCGGCGGTGACGATCGTGTCCAGCACCCACAGCCGCGCGTTGATGCGCTGCTCCACCTGCAGGAAAAGCGCGTTGGACAGATCATCGACGCGGGCGCGGGGCACGGCTTCGTGGCGCTGGAAATCGATATACTCGCTGACGGAGGCGCTCAGCACGTCGCGCGACGCAAAACTACCGGCGTGATGCACGGGATCGAACCCGGCCGCGGTTATGACGCGGCGGACGCGCCGGGCGCGCTGGGTGAGATAGGCGAAATAGAGCAGCCGCTCCACCAGCACGAAGGTGAGCAGAGCCAGGCAGACATAGAGCGCATCGAAGGTGAGCGCGTGCAGGCGGTCGTAATCCAAA
>CAZZYR010000573.1:0-1585 GCA_964658235.1 uncultured Acetobacteraceae bacterium
GAGCCAGGGTTTTTCGAGGAGTTTGGTGCCGCGGTCCTTGGCCCATGAAGTGGCGTGGCGTTCGTAGAGATCTACAATGGCGTTGGCGTGGGCAAGATGGTGGACTTCGTCCACCCTACGGCTGCTGTTGAGAGCAAGCGGCAGAACTTCGGGCGTGTCGCTGGAATGATTCACGCGCGAAGTCCACCATCGACGCGCGCCACATTCGCAAAAGTTTTTTGCTTCTTTTTTAAAAAAAGAAGGGCTTTCTTTTGTCTTTGAGAATTTCCCGTGCGGCGTTCATGCCGGGCATGCCGGAGACGCCGCCGCCGGGGTGGGTGCCGGCGCCGCAGAGGTAGAGTCCGTGAATGGGGGCGCGGTAGCTGCCGTGGCCAAGGACGGGGCGGGCGGACCAGAGTTGGTTGAGCGACATGTGGCCGTGCATGATGTCGCCACCGATGAGGCCGAATTTTTCCTCGAGATCGGCCGGGGAGAGGCTGGTGCGGGCGAGGACGCTGGCGGCGAAATTGGGGGCGTGGCGGGTGACGGTGGCGATCATGAGGTCGGCGACTTCCTCGCGTGCGTCTGCCCAGTTGCGGTTTGGGAGGGTGGGGGCGACCTGCTGGCAGAACAGGCTGGCGACGTGTTGGCCGGGGGGTGCGAGCGTGGTGTCCACGGTGCTGGGGATGAGGATTTCGACGATGGGTTCGCGGGACCAGCCGTGGCGGCGGGCGTCCTGGAAGGCGCGGTCCATGTAATCGAGCGTGGGGGCGATGACGATGCCGGACATGTGGTGTTCGGCGGGTGCGGTGCCGGGGAGGCAGGTGAAGTTCGGGAGTTCCGAGAGGGCGACATTCATGCGGAAGGTGCCTGAACCGCACTTGTAGTTTTGCATGCGGTCGCGGAAGTCCGGCGGGAGGGCGGCTGGGTCCATCAGGCGGTTGAAGAGGAGTTTGGGGTTCAGGTTGCTGGCGATGAGTGGGGCGGCGAGCGTGGTGCCGTCTTCCAGGCGGATGCCGGTGGCGGCGCCGTTTTGGGTGAGGACTTCGGCGACGGAGGCGTCCAGCATGATGTGGACGCCGAGTTCCCTGCAGGCTTCGGCCATTTTCTGGGTGATGGCGCCCATGCCGCCGATGGCGTGGCCCCAGTTGCCTTTCTTGCCGTTCACGCCGCCGAAGGTGTGGTGGAGAAGGACGTAGGCGCTGCCTGGCGTGTCCGGGCTCGCGTAATTACCGACGATTGAGTCGAAGCCGAGGGCGGCTTTGATGGGGTCTGACTCGAACCAGGAATCGAGGAAGTCCCGCGCGGATTTGGTGAAGAGGTCCAGCAGGTTGCGTTGCTGGGGGAGCGTCAGGTGGCGGAGGAGGTTGGCCTGGCTGATGGCGCGGGGAAGTCCCCAGATACCGTCGGGCAAGTTTGGCGGCGTCCGGATGGCGAGCTGGCGCAGGACGTCGCCGACTTCGTCCAGCATGGTGTAATAGGCGGGGAGGCGTTCGGCGTCACGCGCGGAGAACTTGGCGACTTCGGCTTGGGTGCGTTCGAGGCCGCCGCCGAGTTTGAGGTAGGTGCCGTCCTCGGTGGGGAGGAAGTTGGAGATGGGGCGTTC
>CAZZYR010000574.1:0-1570 GCA_964658235.1 uncultured Acetobacteraceae bacterium
GGTGCGCGCGGCCAGCTTCGATCCAGTACCGGCTGAGGGCGGTTCGGCGACGATCGAGGACGCGGCGGATGCCGGTAACACCGGCGTTTCCCGCTTCATCTCCGCCGAATTGTCCAAGAGCGAACGGCCCGAACTCACCGCCGCCCGCGTGGTCGTCTCTGGCGGCCGCGGCATGCAGAACGGCGAGAACTTCCATCTGCTGGATCCGATCGCGGACAAATTGGGCGCCGCCGTTGGCGCGTCCCGCGCCGCGGTGGATGCGGGCTATGTGCCGAACGATTACCAGGTGGGCCAGACCGGCAAGATCGTGGCGCCGGAGCTGTATATGGCAATCGGGATTTCCGGTGCCATCCAGCATCTGGCCGGCATGAAGGACAGCAAGGTCATCGTCGCGATCAACAAGGACGAGGACGCGCCGATTTTCCAGGTGGCCGATTATGGGCTGGTGGCGGATTTGTTTACAGCGCTGCCGGAGCTGCGCGCGGAGTTGGAGCGGGCGTAAGAAAGGCCTTCTTTTTTGAAAAAAAGAAGCAAAAAACTTTTCTCAGTGCTGTCGCAGACTTCATAGACAAAAGTTTTTTGCTCCTTTTTTACAAAATATGAGTGCTTGTTTTGAGGATGCTGCAACGCAACATCGGTAATCACCGATGCCTATATCCCTATTCGCCCTTGCCCTCGCCGCCTTTGCCATCGGCACCAGCGAATTCGTCATCATGGGCCTGCTTCCTGACCTGAGCCGGGATCTTCATGTCAGCATCCCCGGCGCCGGCCTGCTGGTGACAGGCTATGCGATGGGCGTGGTGATCGGCGCGCCCATTATGGCCATGGCCACCGCCCGCATGCCCCGGCGCGCCGCGCTACTCTTGCTTATGTCCGCCTATGCCGTGGGCAATCTGCTCTGCGCCATCTCTCCATCCTATGGACTGCTGATGGCCGCGCGCGTCGCGACAGCGCTGTGCCACGGCGCATTCTTCGGCATCGGCTCCATCGTGGCCGCCGAACTGGTTCCTCCCGCAAAACGTGGCCAGGCCATCGCCATCATGTTCAGCGGCCTCACCTTGGCCAACGTGCTCGGCGTGCCCGCCGGCACCGCCTTGGGCCAGGCCTATGGCTGGCGCAGCGCGTTCTGGGTGGTGGTGGCCATTGCGGCCGCTGCATCCTGCGCCATCGCCTGGGCGGTGCCGCGCTTGCCGAAGCCCACCGCCGGCGGGCTGCTGGCGGAGTTCCGCGTGCTCGGCAAGCCGCAAGTGGTGCTCGCCATGCTGATGAGCGTGCTGTGCTCGGCCAGTCTGTTCAGCGTCTTCACCTACATCACGCCCATGTTGGAGGGCATCACGCATGTCTCGCCAGCCACCGTCGCCTGGCTGCTGCTGCTGTTCGGGGTGGGCATCACGGCGGGCAACCTGGCCGGCGGCCGTCTGGCGGACTGGCGGCTGATGCCCAGCATCGCCGGCGCGCAGGCTGGCCTGATCCTGATCCTGGCAGTGCTGACGCTGGCCTTGCCGTCACTCGCCTGGATGGCCGCGACCCTGGTGGTCTGGGGCGTGCTGACCTTCGCCCTGGCCACGCC
>CAZZYR010000575.1:0-1567 GCA_964658235.1 uncultured Acetobacteraceae bacterium
ACAAACCCCCGCTCCACCAAATCATCCACGCTCCGCTCACCCTCCACCAGCCCAGCCAAAATCGCGTCCAGCTCATCATACGGCGGCAAACTGTCCTGGTCCGTCTGATTATGCTTCAGCTCTGCGCTCGGCGCCTTCGTGATCACCCGCTCCGGCATCACTGCCCCGGCCGGCCCTAGCGCGCCATCCGGACGCTGCAAGTTCCGCCACGCGCTCATCGCGAACACGGCCGTCTTATACACATCCTTCAGCACGGAATACCCGCCGCACATATCGCCATACAGCGTCGCATATCCCACCGACATCTCGCTCTTGTTGCCCGTTGTCAGCAGCATGTGGCCAAACTTGTTGCTCATCGCCATCAGCAGCAGCCCGCGCGCGCGACTCTGGATATTCTCCTCCGTGATGTCGCTCTCCAGCCCGTCAAACAGCGGCCCCAGCGCATCCCCCACTGCCGCCATCGCCGGCTCAATGGACACGGTATCCAGCCGTATCCCCAACAGCGACGCGCAAGCAGCCGCATCGTCCAGACTCACCTGGCTCGTGTACGGGCTCGGCAGCATCACCGCCCGCACCCGATCCGCCCCCAGCGCATCCACCGCAATCGCGGCCGACAGCGCCGAATCAATCCCCCCCGAAAGCCCCAGCAACACCCCCGGGAAATTGTTCTTCCGCACATAATCGCTCAGCCCCAGACACAGGGCCCGATACATTTTCTCCTCCGCGCCCTGCTCCAGCGGCAACGCCTCCGGCGCGCACACCAGCCGCCCGTCCTCCCGCCGCCACGCCGTCACCTCGATCGCCGGCTCAAACGACGGCAAGGAGCACGCCAGGCTCCTGTCCGGGTTCAGCACAAAACTCGCCCCGTCGAACACCAGCTCGTCCTGCCCGCACACCTGGTTCACGAACACGAACGCCAGCCCCGTCTCCACCACCCGCGCCACCGCCAGCTGCACCCTGCGCCCCGCCTTGTCCGCCTCGAACGGAGATCCGTTGATGGACAGCAGCATCTCCGCCCCCGTCTCCGCCAGCGTCTCGCTCACCGCCGGAAACCACCAATCCTCGCAAATCATCAGCCCCAGCCGAAACCCGCGAAACACCACTGGCCCCGGCGCAGGACCCGCGTCAAACACCCGCTTGTCGTCAAAAACCCCGTAATTCGGCAGCTCATGCTTCGCCCGCCGCGCCGTAATCACCCCCCCATCCATCACAAACGCCGCGTTGTAGATCGCATCCCGATCCCGCCACGGCCCCCCCACGATCAGCCCCGGCCCTCCATCCGCCGTATCCGCCGCCAGCTCCGCCAGCGCCGCCTCGCAATCCGCCACAAACGCCGCCTTGCGCACCAAATCCTCCGGCGGATACCCCGCGATGGAGAACTCCGGCGTCACCACCAAATCCGCCCCCATCTCCGCCGCCCGCGCCCGCGCCGCCCTCAACTGCGCCAAATTCGCATGGATCTGCCCCTCATGCGGATTCAACTGTGCCAGCGCGATGCGCAATGTGTCGGAGTTCGCCATGCCCGGAAGCTAGGGACGCCACCCTCCACGCGCAATCAGGAAAGGCC
>CAZZYR010000576.1:0-1566 GCA_964658235.1 uncultured Acetobacteraceae bacterium
TTTTTATTACGTGATGGATGACGTGAACACGCTGATGCTGGCCCACCCATGACAGTCTGCCCCATGCACTCCCGCCGCGGCTTCCTGGGCGGCTCCGCCGGCCTGGCCGCCGCCGTGGCGCTGGTGCGGCCGGCCGGCGCGCAGACCACGACGGTCCCGACACCGGACCCGCTGGTGCCGTTCCATGGCGCCCATCAGGCCGGCATCACCACGCCGCAGCAAGAACACACGTATTTGGCCGCCTTCGACCTCACTACCGCCAAGCGCGAGGACGTCGCTGCCTTGCTGGCGCGCTGGACCGCAGCCGCCGCGCGCCTGACCGCCGGCCAGCCCGCGGACGCGGACTCCGGCGAAACGGACGGCATGGCCCCATCCCGCCTGACTCTGACCTTCGGCTTCGGCCCTGGCCTGTTCATCAAGGACGGCAAGGACCGCTACGGCCTGGCCGCCCAGCGCCCGCCCGCCTTGGCAGACCTGCCGCGCTTCACCGGCGACCAGCTCCAGCCCGCGCGCAGCGGCGGCGACCTCAGCGTCCAGGCTTGCGCGGAAGACCCGCAAACCGCCTTCCACGCCGTCCGCCAGCTCGCCCGCCTGGCCTACGGCACCGCGGATTTGCGCTGGGCCCAGTCCGGCTTCATTCCCCAGCCGAACGCCCAGACGCCGCGCAACCTGATGGGCTTCCGCGACGGCAGCAACAATCCCGATCCCGCCAACCCTGCGGACATGGAGTCCGTGGTCTGGGCCGGCGCGGAAGGCCCTGCCTGGATGTCCGGCGGCACCTATCTCGTTGCCCGCCGCATTCGCATTGCGCTGGAACACTGGGACCGCACGCCCGTGGCGTTCCAGGAACAAACCATGGGCCGCACCAAGCTTGCCGGTGCGCCCATTGGTGCCAAAGCCGAGCACGACCCGGCCAACCTTGCCGCCAACGATGCAGACGGCAACCCGATCATCGCCGAGAACGCCCACATCCGCCTGGCCGGCGCCGCCGCCTCCGGCACCCGCATCTTCCGCCGCGGCTACAGCTACAACGATGGCCTCAGCTTCACCGCCGAGCGCTGGCCGCCCTGGCGCCAGGCCATGGAATACGATTCCGGCCTGCTCTTCATGGCCTATCAGAAAGATCCCCGCGCGCAGTTCAGCCGCATGTTCGAACGCATGGCCAAGTTCGACATGCTGAACCAGTTCGTGACGCACACAGGCAGCGGCCTGTTCGCCATTCCTCCCGGCGTGCAGCCAGGGGACACGATCGGCAAGGGCTTGCTCTTTACCTAATCGTTAAAGCTGAGGGTTAGGGGAGACAGCAAGATTCACCACGAAGACACGAAGAAGAAAAAAGCACGAAGAGCACGAAGAAAAAGCGAACGTTCGAACTTCTGCCGCCAGACCCAAAACTTTGTCGAACTCCGATTAGATTTATTCTCTTTTCTTCTTCGTGCCCTTCGTGTTTTCGCCTTTCTTCGTGCCTTCGTGGTGAAACTTGCCTGCATGCCGCGGTTCGCGCCGATCAAGAACCTACTTTCGCGCCCGCCCGAACAACATCCACCGCATCAAAACCAGCAGCAC
>CAZZYR010000577.1:0-1564 GCA_964658235.1 uncultured Acetobacteraceae bacterium
TCAACGACGTGTTCACCGTGCCTGCGAGCATGGCGGGCGTGCCGGCGATGTCCATTCCCGCGGGGCTGGACGGGCAGGGGCTGCCGCTGGGGTTGCAGGTGATCGGGCGGCCGTATGACGAGGAGACGGTGTTTGCCGTGAGCCAGGTGATTGAGACGGCTGCGGGGTTTTCCGCGATGCCGGCGATACGGGCGGGGGTGTGATGAGCTACACGATTGAAGGCAGCACAGGCACGTGGGAGATCGTGTGCGGACTTGAGGTCCATGCGCAGGTGATCAGCAAATCAAAGTTGTTCTCAGGCGCGGCGACGGATTTTGGCGCGGCGCCGAACAGCCAGGTGAGTTTTGTGGACGCGGCGTTCCCGGGCATGCTGCCGGTGCTGAACGAGGAATGCGTGGCGCAGGCGGTGCGCACCGGGCTGGGGCTGAACGCGCAGATCAATCTGGTGAGCCGGTTCGACAGGAAGAACTATTTCTACGCGGATCTGCCCAGCGGCTACCAGATCAGCCAGTTTGAACAGCCCATTGTGGGCAAAGGCGAGATTGAGATTGAGCTGGTGGATGGATCGACGCGCCAGATTGGCGTGACACGGCTGCATCTGGAGCAGGATGCGGGCAAGTCCCTGCATGACCAGGATCCGTCGCGGTCATTCATCGATCTGAACCGGTGCGGCGTGGCGCTGATGGAAATTGTCAGTGAGCCGGACATCCGCACACCGGAAGAGGCGGGCGCGTATCTGCGCAAGCTGCGCACCGTGTTGCGCTATCTGGGCACGTGCGACGGCAACATGGACGAGGGCAGCATGCGCGCGGACGTTAATGTGTCCGTCCGCCACGCCGGCGAAGAGTTCCGCACGCGGTGCGAGGTGAAGAATGTGAATTCCATCCGCTTCGTGATGCTGGCGATCGAGGCGGAAGCCAGGCGCCAGGTGGAGGTTTGGGAATCTGGCGGCGAGGTAAGGCAGGAAACGCGGCTGTTCGATCCGTCGCGGAATGAGACACGGTCCATGCGTAGCAAGGAAGATGCGCATGACTACCGGTATTTCCCCGATCCGGACCTGTTACCGCTGATCCTGGATGAGGGCTGGGTGGAAAGCCTAAGGGCGCATCTGCCGGAGTTGCCGGATGCCAAGCGGGCGCGCTTCGTGCGTGACTACGGGCTGGCGCCGTACGACGCCGGCGTGCTGGTGGCCGAGCAGAATGTGGCGGCGTTCTTCGAGACGGTGGCGAAAGGCAGGGACGGGCGGCTGGCGGCGAACTGGATCACCGGCGATTTCTTCGCGGCGCTGAACCGCACCGGCCGCTCCATCGAGGACAGCCCGGTGAGTGCGGCCAATCTGGGCGGTCTGCTGGACCTGCTGGCGGACAACACCATCAACGGCCGCATCGCCAAGGAAGTGTTCGAGGCGATGGTGGAGACGGGGGAGGCGCCGGCGGCGATTGTGGAGGCCAAGGGGCTGCGCCAAGTGACGGATACTGGCGCGATCGATGCAGCGGTGGCCGCGGTGATTGCGGCGCATCCGGACAAGCTGGCGGAGTATAGGGCGGGGAAGGAGAAGCTGTTC
>CAZZYR010000578.1:0-1563 GCA_964658235.1 uncultured Acetobacteraceae bacterium
AAGGATGTCTGCTGTGAGCCCATCAATGAACCGGACAGCCGTGGGTCAAGCCCGGGCATGACGGGTCGGAGGGGAGGCGGGGGCGTTCAGGCGATGATGGCGGAGCGTTCGATGCCGGCGCGGACCCAGGCTTCGGCGGCGTCTTCGTCGAAGAGTTCGGAGAGTTTTTTCATCATGGTGCCGCCGAGTTCCTCGGCGTCCACGATGGTGACGGCGCGGCGGTAATAGCGCGTGACGTCGTGGCCGATGCCGATGGCGATCAGTTCCACCACGTTGCGGCTTTCGATTTCGTGGATCACTTGGCGCAAGTGGCGTTCCAGGAAGTTGCCTGGATTGATCGAGAGGGTGCTGTCGTCCACGGGCGCGCCGTCGCTGATGACCATCAGGATTCGGCGGTGTTCCGGGCGGGACATCAGGCGGCGGTAGGCCCAGAGCAG
Organism: uncultured Acetobacteraceae bacterium; assembly: GCA_964658235.1. Lineage (GTDB taxonomy): Bacteria > Pseudomonadota > Alphaproteobacteria > Acetobacterales > Acetobacteraceae > BOG-908. The sequence goes on from CAZZYR010000578.1 coordinate 438, forward strand.
GGCTTCGCCGTCGATATTTTCCTTGAGCAGGCCTTCACGCAGCATGAGGCCGAGGTTTTTGCGCGCGCGGCGCCAGGGGGAGTCCGCGGATTTGTAGATGATGTGGCGCAGGTCGTTGAGGCGGCCGGGGTTGCGCGGTTTGCCGGCATGCACCCAGGAATCGCGGCTCTGGCCGCCTTTCCAGGCGCGCGTCGTAAAACCGAGGACTTCGGTTTTGACGGCGCAGCGTTCCAGGGTGCGGGCGAGGATATCACCGCACATGGCGGCGACCGTGATCGGGCGGCCGCGCATGGAGCCGGAATTGTCGATCAGCAGGGTGACGACGGTGTCGCGGAAATCGGTGTCGCGCTCGTGTTTGTAGCTGAGCGACTGCATGGGATTGACGATGACGCGGGCGAGGCGGCCGGCGTCCAGCATGCCTTCCTCGAGGTCGAATTCCCAGGCGCGGGTTTGTTGCGCCATCAGGCGGCGCTGCAGGCGGTTGGCAAGGCGTGAGACGACACCTTGAAGATGCTGAAGCTGCTGGTCGAGTTGCTGGCGCAGGCGGGAGAGTTCCTCGGCGTCGCAAAGGTCTTCGGCGGCGATTTCCTCGTCGAAGGCGCGGGTGAAGGCGCGGTAGTGGACTTCGCTGTCTTCGTCAGGGCGGTCGCGGCGGGGCTGTGGGCCGGCGGGCTGGTCGGTGCCTTCGGCGCCAGCCTGGTCCTCGTCCTCGCTCTCGCCGGTCTGCTCTTCGGCCTGGTCGCCGGACATTTCCTCGGGGGAGGCGGAGAGCATCGAGTCCGACTCGGATTGCTGTTCGCCTTCGTTCTCCGTGGTATTGTCTTGGGCGCCGCTCTGTTCGCCGGTTTCCTCCTTCGGGTCTTCGGAGGGTTCTTCCTCGGCCTCGCTTTCGGCTTCGGCGAGATCGAGGGCGGCGAGCAGGCGGCGGGCGGCGCGGGCGAAGGCGGACTGGTCATCGCGGGCGTCGGCGAGTTCGGCGAGGGCCGAGTCCGCCTTGTCGCCCAGGGTTTCGCGCCAGAGCTGGAGCACGGCGGTGGCGGCTTTGGGTGCGGCTTCGCCGGACATGCGTTCGCGGGCGAGCAAGGCGAGGGCGGCGCTGGCCGGGAGCTGGTCCCGGCGGGTCATG
>CAZZYR010000579.1:0-1557 GCA_964658235.1 uncultured Acetobacteraceae bacterium
AGTTCTTTTTTGAAAAAAAGAACCAAAAAACTTTTATCCATTGAGTCCGCGAAGCACTGACAAAAGTTTTTTGCTTCTTTTTTTCCAAAAAAGAAGGCCTTGCCTTTTCCCTAATTCCGCTGATCAATCAGCGCCCGCCGCTTCAAATCCTGCTGCAACTGCCGTGATGCAAGCTCCACGCGTTCCTCCAGCAACTGGTTGGCGATGTCGTCATGGCTCATCGCCGCCATGTTCTTCTGCTCGCGCTTGCACACCATCACCACCAGGATGCCGTCATTGGTCACCAGCGCCTTGCTGGCCTGGTTCTCCGGCAGGCCGCCGAGCAACTGCTGCATCGGCCCGCTCAGCCGGTCCAGCCGCACCGGACCGGGATCGGCTGCGCGCTTGCCGCCTGCGGCGCTGTTGGCGGCTTCGATATCCGCGCAGGTATGCGCGGTCTTTGCCAGGTTCTGGCCGTCCGTCAGCGCCTTGCGCTGTTCGGGGGTGGGGTTGGCAGGGTCCAGCTGGGAGCTAAACGGGTAGAATGCCTGGCGCAAGGACAGGACTGTGGCCAGGTCCGAGCCGACCAGGCGCTTTTCCTGCAAGGTGACGACATCGAACCCGCCTGCAACGCGCACCGGATTGCTGACCGCGCCCACCGGCATTTGCGCCACCAGGTTTGCCACCGTGGGATCGAGCTGATCCGGCCGCACCCAGCCCAGCGAGCCGCCCTCCAGCGCCGTCTGGCTCTGGCTGAACTCCGCCGCCACGATGCCGAACGGCGCGCCGGCATGCAGCTGCTGGATGACGGTATCGGCGAACTTCTTCGCATCGTTCAAATGCGACGGATCCTCGGCGGCCACGAAGATTTCGCCAAGTCGATACTGCGGCTTGCCCTGTTCGTTGCGGAAGATCTTCTCCTGCTCGGCAATCTCGTTGGGCCCGATGCGGCCGCGCTCGGACAGTTCCTGGCGGAGCACGCGGGTCCAGCCGAGCTGGGTGCGGATCTGCGCGATCAGCGTGGACGGAGACACGCCCTGGCCGGACAGCTTGGATTGCAGGCCGCCGGCGGGCAGATGGTTACGCTGCTCGATGTCGGCGATGGCATGCGCCACGTCGATGTCCGGCACGGCAATCTTGCGGCGCTGGATTTCCTGCATGCGCAGCCTGTCATCGATCAGTTCGCGGGTGATCTGCGGACGCAGCAGCCGCAGGGCTTCCGGTGCTATGGGCTGCCCCGTGGTCAGCGCGAACAGGCGTGCGCGATTGTCCACGTCCGCGCGCGTGATCACCTCGCCGTTGACCACCGCGACGATGCCATCGGCCGGTTCGGCCATGGCGTGCGCCGGCGCCTGCGGCCCAGGCGGCGGTGTCTTGGTTGCGGCAGAGGCCGGCAGAGCGGCGGTCAACAGAAGGGTGAGCAGCAGGGGGCGCATGGGAATACCTTTCGAGCCGTCCGAAGCGATGTGTCCAAGCATGGTGTCAGCCATTAACGCCGAACCCGCCGATGGATTTAAGTGTGATGGTGAACAATACCGTGGTGTTGCCGTTATCGCCGGCGATGGAGGTGAAGCGGCG
>CAZZYR010000580.1:0-1549 GCA_964658235.1 uncultured Acetobacteraceae bacterium
AGTTTTTTGCTTCTTTTTTCCAAAAAAGAAGGCCTCCCTTACGCCACCGTAAAATCAAACCGGCTCTTCGAAAAGTTCGGATTGAAATGCGGATCGTTCTCCATATATCGCGCCCACCTTGCCACAAACCGCCGCCGCTCATCAGAGTTCTGCACCACCCGCTTGGCGGACGCCCCCTCGAAATGGAACAGCGAGCAATACGGCGTATACACAATCCGGTACCCGCTCTCGATCACCTTCAAACACAAATCGATATCATTGAAGTCGATCGCAAAGCTCTCGTCCAGCCCGCCCACCTGCGCCAGCACGCTCTTCCGGTTCGCGAAACACGCCCCAGTCACTGCCGAGTAATTACGGATCAGATGGGTAAAGCCGTTGTATCCCACGAAATCGCCCGGAAACGAGTGATACACGTGCGCCGCCCCGTTATTCACCCCGATCACGCAGCCCACATGCTGGATCGTCCCGTCCGCATGCAGCAGCCTGGCACCCACCGCGCCCACTTCCGGATCCTGGCTGATCTCCAGCAGCGCCGTCAGCCACTCCTCGTTGATCACCTCCATGTCGTCGTTCAGCATCACCAGATGCTCCGTGCGGCATACCTTCAGCGCGTAATTGGCCTTCGCCGCATAATTGAACGGTGTCACGGAGCCGGGGAAATTCTCCACCCGCACGCCCAGGCTCTTGAACCGCGCCATCTGCTCGGCCGAAAGCTTGCCGTTATCCACAACAACAATCTCGTAGTTCCGGTAGCTCGTCCGGCGCAGGATGGAATCCACCAGGTTGTCCACCATGTGGAACATACCACGCCCCGGCAGCTCCAGCTCCGCGTTGTTCGTCAGGATCAGCAGGGACACGCGCGGGCGCCCCAGGATCTTCCGCCGCACGCGGAACGTGCCCGGCAGCAGCCCTTCCTCCACCCACGCGCGCTCACCATGCTTGATCTTCACATGATCCTGCAGCGCCCGGAACCCGGCGCGCAGCGCATACGGCTTGGCATCCACCACCGCGGCGGCGGACCCCTCCACCATCCGCCAGTGATACAGCACCCGCGGGATATGATGCACGTGCTGCGTTTTGCGTGACAGGCGCAGCATCAGATCGAAATCCTGCGCCCCCGAATACGCGTCGCGGAAGCCGCCCAGCTCCAGGAAGAGCCGCTTGCGCACTACCAGCATGTGCAGCACATACATCACGGATTCCAGGTGCTCCGGGCTCCAGTCCGGCTTGTGGTACGTGTCCACGAACTCGCCGGCCGGGTTGATCTTGTCCTCGTCCGTGTAGATCACATCGATCTGCGGATCGGCGAACAGCGCGCGCGCCACCTCCAGCAGCGCGTCGGGATGCAGTGTGTCATCATTATCCAGCATGGCGATGAATTCGCCCGTCGCCATTTCCACGCACAGATTGGACGCGCCGGAAATGCCCAGATTGCGCCCCACGCGGCGTATCTTCAGCCGCGCATCCGTGCCTTGCAGCCGCTGCAGCACTTCCAGCGTTCCCGCATCCGTGCTCGCGTCGTCGCATAGGCACAGTTCCCAGAACGGAT
>CAZZYR010000581.1:0-1525 GCA_964658235.1 uncultured Acetobacteraceae bacterium
TCAGTGCTGGCGCGGACTCAAGAGATAAAAGTTTTTTGCTTCTTTTTTTCAAAAAAGAAGGCCTTCTTACTTGTGCACAATACTCACCCGAATCAGCCCCTCGCCCACCTTCGGCATCCACCCCTTCCAACTCGCCGCCGCGCTGATCACCACCACATGCGCGGCAATCACCCCCAGCACGATCAGCATCACCCGCCGCGGGCTCCGCCGCCGGCGCAGGTAGTTATCCCGGTTCTCTTCCAGCACATTCATGCGCGAGACCCTAGCACACCCGCCACCGCTCCCGTCAGCCGGCTCAGCTCATCCGCCGAAATCGTGAACGCCGGCGTCAGATAGACGATGTTCCTGAACGGCCGCACCCAAACCCCCGCCGCCGCCAGCGCCGCCTTCAGCCCCGCCAGATCATCCATCGTCTCCAGCTCCACCACGCCCACCGCCCCCAGCACCCGCACATCGCGCACGCCCGGCACGCCCGCACACGCCGCCAGCTCGTCCCGCATCTGCGCGGAAATCGCTGCTACCTGCGCCAGCCGCGGTTCCGTCTCGAACAGCTCCAGGCTCGCCAACGCCGCCGAACACGCCAGCGGATTCGCCATATAGGTCGGCCCATGCATCAGCGCATGCGCCGGATCGTCGGACAGAAACCCCTCGAAAATCCACCCCCGCGCCACCGCCGCGGACAGCGCCATGGTCCCCCCCGTCAGCGCCTTGGACAGCGTGATGATATCCGGCACCACCCCCGCCGCATCGCACGCGAACATCGTCCCTGTCCGCCCAAATCCCGTGAAAATCTCATCGAAGATCAACGGCAGCCCATGCGCATCCGCCGCCCGCCTCAAATGCCGCAACACCGCGGCATCATGAAACACCATCCCCCCCGCACCCTGCACCAGCGGCTCCACCAAAATCCCCGCCAGGCTCTCCCCATGCGCGTCCAGGAAATCATCGAACCGCGCCGCACTTTCCGCATCCCGCGGCAAATCCAGGATCGCATGATCCGCCAGCAGCCCGCGATACAGCGCATGCATCCCTTCCTCCGGATCGCACACCGCCATCGTCGCAAACGTATCCCCATGATACCCGCCGCTGAACGCCACAAACCGCCGCCGCGTCCGCACCCCGCGATTGAGCCAGTATTGCGCAGCCATCTTCATGGCCACCTCCACCGCCACGGACCCGCTCTCCGCCAGAAACACGTGATTCAAATCCCCCGGCAGCACCGCCGCCAGCTTCGCCGCCAGCCGCTCCGCCGGCCCATGCGTCAGCCCCCCAAACATCACATGCGGCATCACCCCCAACTGCGCCGCCACCGCCGCCCTGATACGCGGATGATTATACCCATGACACGCCGTCCACCACGACGCGATGCCATCCACCAGTACCCGCCCGTCCTCCAGCACAATCTCGCATCCGTGCGTCCGCGCCACCCCCAACGGCGCCGCGGCATGAAGCATTTGCGTGTATGGCCGCCACAAATTGCTCACGGTCTCGCCTGCCGCCCAGAAAGTTTAAACACGCCAGAAAG
>CAZZYR010000582.1:0-1519 GCA_964658235.1 uncultured Acetobacteraceae bacterium
CTTTTGCTTTGTGGGGCGCGCTTCTTGCGGCTGGCTGTTCGCCGGCGAAACTGCTGAATGCGACGATCAAGACGAGCGATCTGACGATCACGCGTGATGTGGCGTATGGCGCGGATGCACGGCAGAGGCTGGATGTCTATCGGCCAAGCACCACCGTAAAACTGCCAACGATCGTGTTCTTCTATGGTGGATCGTGGAATGCGGGGAACAAGGCGACATATCCGTTTGTGGCGGCCACGCTGGCGCGGCTTGGCAATGTGGTGGTGGTGCCGGATTACCGGCTGTATCCGCAGGTGCGGTTTCCGGCGTTCCTGCAGGACTGCGCGCGCGCGGTGGACTGGACGCGCACCCATCTGGGGCAGATTGGCGGAGATCCGCGTCGGGTATTCCTGATGGGTCATTCCGCTGGCGCCTACAACGCGATCATGCTGGCGCTGGACCCGCATTACCTGGCCGAGGCGGGGACAAGCAGGGACAAGCTGGCGGGCGCCATTGGGTTGGCGGGACCATATGATTTCCTGCCGATGACCGGGCCGGTGGTGCGCGCGGTGTTCGCGCCCGTGGGGGATGGGCCGGCGAGCCAGCCGGTGACGTACGTGGACGGACATGCGCCGCCCTTGCTGCTTCTGGCAGGCGACGCGGACGACACGGTCAAGCCGCGCAACACGCTGAGCCTGGCCGCAAAGGTGCGTGCGGCGGGCGGCGTGGTGGTGGACAGGATCTACCCCGGGGTGGGGCATATCGGGCTGGTGCTGGCGGTGGCGCCACTGTTCCAGGGCAAGGCGCCGGTGGTGGCCGATGTGGAAGCTTTCGTGGCTGCGCATATGACGGACGGGCTGTGAATCCGGGGGCTTTTCAGGCAGAAGCGCGCCGGGGCGGATACTTCTGCCGCCAGACATGGGCTCCCAGATTACATCATGACAATTGCCAGCGCCGTGCGCGCCATTCTGCCGCGTCTTGTCCGGACGTGCGCCTGCCACCGGTTCGCGGCGATTGCAGTGGGCTTGGTGCTGGGCGCGCTCAGCGTGGTGGCGGCTGGGCAACGCCTGGGCGTGACCACGGATACCAGCCTGCTGTTCTCGAATTCGCTGGCGTGGAAGCAGGATAGCGACGCGCTGGCGCGAGCGTTTCCGCAAAACGACGGGCTGCTGGTGGCGGTGATCGACGGGCAGATCCCGGAGGAGGCGGAAGCGACGGCCGCGGCGCTGGCCGAAAAGCTGCGCGGGCAGCCGAAGCTGTTCACGGAGGTGACCCAGCCGGACGCGTCGGCGTATCTGCAGGCGAACGCGTTTTTGCTGATCGGGACGAAGGATCTGCAGGACCTGCTGGACCGGACGGTGGATGCGCAGCCGTTCCTGGGGCAGCTGGTGGCCGATCCCAGCTTGCGCGGGCTGTTCGCGGCGTTGTCCCTGGTGGCTGAGGGCGCCAGCCGCGGGCTGGATGCGGCAAGCCTGGGACCCGCGCTGGCGCAGTTCCATACGTCCTTGAGCCAGGCCACGGATGGGCATGCGGCACCGCT
>CAZZYR010000583.1:0-1519 GCA_964658235.1 uncultured Acetobacteraceae bacterium
GCCATGTTGGGCACGGCGCCGGCGGCGACGAGGACGGTGAAGCCACCGGCGGAGAAGCCGAAGGCGCCGATGCGGGCGGGATCGATCCGCGCGTGGTCCGGCCAGGCGTCTAGCATCCAGTCCGTGACGACGCGCATCTGGCGGGAGCGGTCCTGGATCATGACGACGCGGCTTTGGTCGTGCAGGTTGTCGCCGGTGTGGGTGAGGGCGGCGGCGACGAAGCCGGCGTTGGCGAGTGCGATCGCGGTGTCGTATTCGTTTGAAAAGCGGCCGCCCTGGCCGTGGGACATCATGATGAGCGGAAGATTTTTTCCGGTAGGCGCGCCTTGGATGGCGACTGTCTGGGTATCGAGGAACAGTTGCTCCGGCTTGGCTGGCGCGTCGCTCGGATACCAGATCCCGACCTCTATATCGGGATTTCCCGTGTCCGGAACGGCAACAATTTGAAACCCGATCGCGAGTGTTTGTTTGGTTAAACAAAGCAGGACTGTGAGCGCCAAGACAAAAGTTTTTTGGTTCTTTTTTTCAAAAAAGAACTGCTTGCTTTTGCTCATTGAGTTTTTATTCCGAGTGCCTTGAGCGCAAACCGCGTCTTCGCCCCATGCGGCGGCCTGAGATATTCAAAGCCCGAGAAAAACCCGACCTTGTGGATCGCGCGCTGGTGCGAGAACTGGAAGAAGCCTTCGCGGCCGTGATAGGCGCCCATGCCGCTGGGGCCGATGCCGCCGAAGGGCATGTCCTCTTGCGCACAGTGCATGAGCGTGGAGTTGATGGTGACGCCGCCGGAGATGGTTCGGTCCAGGATCTTGCGTTCCGTGGCTGCATCTTTCGTGTAGGCGTAGAGCGCCAGCGGGCGGGGGCGTTTGTTGACGAAGGCGATGGCTTCGTCGGTGCCGGCGGTGCGGATGACGGGGAGGACGGGGCCGAAGATTTCGTCGCGCATCAGGCGGCCGTCCAGCGGCGGGTCCAGCACCACGGTGGGGGGGAAGCGGCGGACGTTGCCGTGCGGCGTGTCGCGGTGGCGGAGCACGGTGGCGCCGGCGGCCTCGGCTTCGGAGACGAGTTCGGTGAGCCGGGCGTGGTGGCGGTCCGAAATGATGGCGGTGTAATCAGGGTTTGCGTTGATGGTGGGGAACATGGCTTCGGCGGCTTCCAGCACGCCGTGGGCGAAGGATTCGGCGCGGTTGGACGGGACCAGGGCGTAATCCGGCGCGATGCAGGTTTGTCCCGCGTTGAAGAATTTGCCGACGGCGACGGATTTAGCCGCCTGGTCCGTGTTGAAGTCTTCGGCGATGACAACAGGGGATTTGCCACCCAGCTCCAGGGTGAGCGGCACCAGGTTTTCGGCCGCCGCGCGCATGACGTCACGTCCGACATTGGTGGAGCCGGTGAAGATCAGGTGATCGAAGGGCAGGGCCGTGAAGGCGCGGCCGACGGCGACGTCTCCCTGGACCACAAGGACCTCTTCGGGCGCGAAGGTCTGGCCGATCATCCGGGCAAGCAGGTCGGCCGTGGCGGG
>CAZZYR010000584.1:0-1517 GCA_964658235.1 uncultured Acetobacteraceae bacterium
GACCTGCCCGGCTGGTTTCCGGAGCTGTTCGGCCAGATGGTGACGGCAGGCCTGGCGGATCGCCGCGGGGAGTGCCTGCATGGCGGCTGCACGCATTACAAACGCTGCTTCATCGAGCACACGGTGCGGCGCGCGCGCACCGCGGACCTGGTGGTGGCGAACCACGCGCTGGTGATGACGCAGGCGGCCTGGCAGGGGCTGGACGACGACACCGTGCCCACGCGCTACGTGTTCGACGAGGGGCACCATGTGTTCGAGGCGGCGGACAGCGCGTTCGCGTCCGAGATTTCCGGCGCGGAGGGCGCCGAGTTGCGCCGCTGGCTGCTGGGCGCGGAGGACAGCCGGTCCCGCACGCGGGGGCTGAAACGGCGCATCCTGGATCTGTTCGTGGGGGACGCGGCGCTGGAGACTCCGATGGAGGCGCTGCTGCATGCGGCGCGCGCGCTGCCTGGGCCTGGCTGGGCGTCGCGGCTGACGGATGCGTCCGGGCCGGCGCTGGCGGTGGCGGTGGAAGGCGGCAGCCCGTTCGAGGCGTTCCTGCGGGTGGTGCGGGCACAGATCCTGGCGCGGCTGAATGGGGATGGGGAGCCGGCCGGGCGCGGGTCCCTGGAGGCGGAGATGTTTCCGCCGAACGCGGATGTGGCCGATGCGGGGGCCGCGCTGGAGCGTGCGCTGGGGCGGATGGCGGAGCCGGCGCGCACGCTGCTGGCGCGGCTGGAGGAGAAGCTGGACGCGGAGGCGGAGGAGCTGGACACGGCCACGCGCGGGCGGATCGAGGCGGCGTGCCGCAGCCTGCGTCGGCGCGTGCTGGACCGGGTGACGATCTGGCGCGCCATGCTGGCCGCACTGGGCGAGCCGCGGCCGGAGCCGGGGGAGCGGCCGGCGCATATCTATTTCGTCCGGCTGGACCGTCGGGAAGGCACGGACCGTGACGTGGCGTTCTGCCGGCATCACCTGGACCCCACACAGCCCTTCGCGATCACGCTGGTGGCGCCCGCGCACGGCCTGCTGATCACGTCGGCCACCTTGCGCGATGCGGGGCAGGAGGATGCGGAGGCGGATTGGGAGGCGGCAGAGGCGCGCGTGGGCGCGGGCCACCTGCCCTCCCCGGCGATCCGCGCGAGTGTGGGCAGCCCGTTCGACTATGCGCGGCAAACGCGGGCCTTCGTGGTCAATGACGTGGGCACGGATTTGGCCAGCCTGGCGAGCGCGTACCGGACGCTGTTCCTGGCGGCCGGCGGCGGGGCGCTGGGGCTGTTCACCGCCATCAGCCGGCTGCGCGCGGTGCACGCGCGGATAGCACCCGCGCTGGAGGCGGCGGGGATACCGCTGTTCGCGCAGCACGTGGACGCGATGGACAATACGACCCTGGTGGATGTGTTCCGGACGGAGGAGGAGAGTTGCCTGCTGGGGACGGACGCGATGCGGGACGGCGTGGACGTGCCCGGCCGCGCGCTGCGCCTGGTGGTGTTCGAGCGGGTGCCGTGGCCGCGGCCGGATATCCTGCACCGCGAGCG
>CAZZYR010000585.1:0-1502 GCA_964658235.1 uncultured Acetobacteraceae bacterium
TCCGCGACAGCACTGACAAAAGTTTTTTGGTTCTTTTTTTCAAAAAAGAACTGCTGTCTTTTTGGAGTGTCACAATGAACCACCATAAGCGCGTCCTCGCCGGCCAAGTGCTGCATCCGGAAACGCTGATGATGGGGTTTGGCTACGACCCCGCTTTGTCCGAGGGATCGGTCAAGGTGCCGATCTTCCAGACCAGCACGTTCGTGTTCCGCTCAGCGCAGCACGGCAAGGAGTTCTTCGAGCTGGTGGCCGGGTTGCGGGAATTGCGCGACGGCGAGCAGCCGGGGCTGATCTATTCGCGCTTCAACAACCCTGATCTGGAGATTCTTGAAGACCGGCTGACGGTTTGGGACGGTGCTGAGGCCGCGCTGGTGTTCGCCAGCGGCATGGCGGCGATTGCGACCACGTTGCTGAGCGTGGCCAAGCCGGGCGACGTGGTGTTCTACAACGCGCCGATCTATGGCGGTACGGAAACGCTGCTCATGAAGGTGTTTCCGAAGTTCGGCATCCAGGGGGTGGAGTTCGCCGGCAATCTGGCGCCGGAAGAGGTGGCGGCGCGGTTGAAGGAGGCACAGGCGCTGGTGGCGCCCGGCGGGCGCGTGGCGGCGTTCATGCTGGAGACGCCGGCCAATCCGACGAACGACCTGATCGATATCGCACATTGCGCGGAGCTGGCCGCGGGGCTGGCCGATCAGCCGGGAGGTAAACCGGCGGTGATCGTGGACAACACCTTTTTGGGCCCGCTGTGGCAGAGTCCGCTGGCGCATGGGGCGGATCTGGTGATCTACTCGCTGACGAAATACGTCGGTGGGCACAGCGATGTTGTGGCGGGGGCGGTTCTGGGGTCGCGCGCGGCGTTGAAGCCGATCCGGTCCATGCGCAGCGCGTTCGGGACGATGAGCGATCCGCATACCGGCTGGCTGCTGATGCGGAGCCTGGAGACGCTGGAATTGCGGATGACGCGGGCGGGCGAGAATGCCGGGAAGGTTGCGGATTTCCTGGCGAACCACCCGGCGATCGATCATGTGGGATTTCTGGGGCATCTGGAGGCGGGTTCGCGCTCGGCGGATTTGTATGGGCGGCAGTGCAGCGGTCCGGGTTCCACGATCAGCGTGTATGTAAAGGGGGGTGAGGCGGAGGCGTTCGCGTTCCTGGACAAGCTCACGTTGATCAAGCTGGCAGTGAGTTTGGGGGGGACGGAGAGCTTGGCGTCTCATCCGGCGGCAATGACGCATATCGGAGTGCCGCGGGAGCGTCGGCAGCGATTTGGGCTGCGGGATAATCTGGTGCGGATTTCCGTGGGGGTGGAGCATCCGGATGATTTGATTGCGGATTTGCGGAATGCGTTAAGTTAAGGCAAGGCCTTCTTTTTTGAAAAAAAGAAGCAAAAAACTTCTATCATCTGAGTCCGCGACAGCACTGACAAAAGTTTTTTGGTTCTTTTTTCCTTACGCCGGCGACAGCACATGAATAGTCCGGGTCACCAGCAAATCCTTCGTGGC